>JBKPSE010000427.1:0-5172 GCA_046765855.1 Acidobacteriota bacterium
CGGCAACGTAGTGCAGGGCTTCAGCCCTGCCGGTACGGCCGTCGGTCTCCCCGCGCGCCGCAAGCTGCCTGACGAGCGCCGTGCCGTGACGCACAAGTTCGACATCTCGGGGCACGAGGGCTACGTGACGGTCGGCCTCTACGAAGACGGCATGCCCGGTGAGCTATTCCTGGTCATGGCCAAGGAAGGCTCGACGATCTCGGGCTTTGCCGATGCCTTCGCGCAGTCGATCAGCTATGCGCTCCAGTACGGCGTGCCGCTGCAGGATCTGGTCGACAAGTTCAGCCACGTCCGCTTCGAGCCGTCGGGCATGACGCGCAACCCCGACGTTCGCTTCGCCAAGTCGATCGTCGACTACATCTTCCGGTGGATGGCGGCGAAGTTCCTGTCGCCGGAAGCGCAGTTCCGTGCCGGCGTGAACAACCGCGAGGAAGTGACGACGACACCGGAGCAGCTGCCGCTGCAGGTGGCTGAAACGGCGAAGGCGGCTGCGCCCAAGGCGGCATCGTTCGCGGCGATTCAGAACCAGGAAGACGCGCCGCCGTGCTCGACGTGCGGGTCGATCATGGTGCGTTCGGGTGCCTGTTACAAGTGCACGAACTGCGGCACCACTTCGGGGTGTGCATAACGCGCACGTGCTGCCGCGCTGAGTGGTCGTTGACCACCGCGGCCAGCGCTTGAGCGTTGTAAGACGGCGGGCGGCTGCGTCGACGAGCGGCTGAGGTTCACGAGGCGGAATGCGGCGATAAGATCCGCTCAGACTCCCGCTGACCTGTCAGCGCAGTCCTCCCGGAGCGCCACGCCATGATGGGCATCGTCGTGATCCTGTTGGTTCTCTGGCTGCTCGGCGTGATCACCAAGACCACGCTGGGCGGCGTCCTGCACATCCTGCTCGTCGTCGCCATCATCTTCCTGCTGATCAACGTCATCAAAGGCCGCGGCGTGTGATTGCCGATGGGGATACCTGCATCAGCGATTTGACGAGTCCGCCACCTCGGCGATAGCGCTCATCGGCACACGCCATGCACGTGGTTCGGCGAGGTCATCAAAGGAGCAGGTCCATGTTGCGCAGAGTCAGCTCGCTACTCGGCATCGCGGTTTTCCTCGCGTCCATGACGGCGTGCTCGAACTCGGATGCCGGAATTACAACAGCCGTGAAATCCAAGCTGGCGGCCGACGACACCGTCAAGGCATACAAGATCGACGTGGACACGAAACGGTCCGTTGTGACGCTGACAGGCACCGTCGATTCCGCGCAAGCGGAGACGCGTGCGGTTCAGATCGCGCGATCGACAGACGGCGTGAAGAACGTGATCGACCAGCTCTCCGTCGCGCGGCCTTCGGTGGCGACTTCGGGTGCGGCGGTGCCTGAAACGGTGACGGACCCTGCGATCACCACAGCGGTGAAGTCGTCGCTCCTCGCCGATCCGGTCGCCTCCGGCCTGAAAATCGGCGTCGACACGAAGGACTCGGTCGTTACACTGACGGGCAACGTAAAGACCGCCGCGGAACGGGCGCGCGCCGAAGCCGTGGCAAAAAATACGAAGGGCGTGACCTCCGTCGTCAATAAGTTGAAAGTGCGCAGAAAGTAACCCGGCGTACCGACACCGTCGCGCACGATCAATAATGCCCATTCGCCGCCCAGCGTGGTGCGCGAACGGAGGGCCCCTTTGTCAGATGCGTCGCGGGAAACGAAATCCTCTTCTTCGATAAAAAGCACGGGAATCAGCGGCCTCGATCACCTGCTCAGTGGCGGACTTCCGGCGAACCGGGTCTACCTCGTCGAGGGTGATCCTGGGACCGGCAAAACGACGCTGGCGCTCCAGTTTCTCCTCGAAGGGCGCAACAAAGGCGAATCGTGCCTGTATGTCACGCTCTCGGAAACAGAAGAAGAGCTCAAAGAGGTCGCGCGGTCGCACGGTCTGTCGCTCGACGGCGTTCACATCTGCCAGCTCGCCAGTCCGGATCCATCCAGCGCAGACACCTATACGATCTTTCAGCCGGCTGAAATCGAGCTCGGCGTCATGGTCCGCGGAGTGTTCGAGGCAACCGAGCGCACTTCACCGTCGCGCGTCGTGCTGGATTCGCTCTCCGAGGTCCGATTACTCGCCCGCGACTCGTTGCGCTACCGCAGGCAGGTGCTGGCGATTAAGGAGTTTTTCGCCGGCCGCGAATGCACCGTGATGCTTCTCGACGACAAGACGTCTGGGGATCACGACCTGCAGCTCCAGAGCATTTCGCACGGGGTGATCCAACTGGAGCAGCAGCCGTTCGACTTCGGCCGCGCGAGGCGGCGTGTTCGCGTCGTGAAGCTCCGCGGAGTAGCCGCGGTGGATGGCTACCACGACTTCCGTATTCGTCACGGCGGGATCGACGTCTACCCGCAGTTGCGGCCCGACGACAAGCCGCGCCGGCGCGAAACGGATCTTGTCAGGAGCGGCCTCCCCGAGCTCGACGCCATTCTCGGCGGGGGCCTCAGTTGGGGCACGTGTACGCTGCTCATCGGCCCCGCCGGCTGCGGCAAGTCGACGATGGCGGCGCAATATGTCGCGGCTACAGCGGAGTCCACGAGCGCCGCCATCTTCCTGTTCGACGAGCGAATCGACACGTTCGTTCAGCGCTGCAACGCATTGGGGATGCGTGTCACCGAGCGGCTCGCGACGGGCAGCCTGACCATCACCCAGATCGAACCCGGCGAAATGTCACCAGGTGAGTTCTCGTACCGCGTCTGCAGCCGCGTCGACGACGGCTGCCGCGTTGTGATGATCGACAGCCTCAATGGCTACCTGAACGCGATTCCTACGGCGAGCACGCCGCTGGTGCGGATGCACGAGCTCCTGGCATTCCTCAACGAACGCAGCGTCGCCACGCTGCTGGTGGCGGCTCAGCATGGCATCATCGGCACGCACATGGCGGCTCCGATCGACGTCAGTTATCTGGCCGACACCGTGATCATGCTGCGCTACTTCGAAGCCGGGGGAAGCGTCCGCAAGGCCGTCTCGGTGATGAAGAAGCGCACCGGCCGTCATGAAACCGCCATCCGAGAGTTCTCGATCGAGGAGAATCGGCTGCGCGTCGGCGAGCCGCTTACGGCGTTCCAGGGTGTGTTGACGGGCGTACCCACTGATCGTGGCGGCAGCGATCGGTTGAACCCAGATGCCGGAAAACGCGCCTGAGACGCTGAGCGTTGCGGTATTCGCGCCCGTCGGCCGCGACGGCGCGCTCACCTGCGCGATGCTTGGCCGTGAGGGCCTCGCGGCGAGTGCCTTTACCTCGTTGCCGGCGCTCTGCGCCGCCGGACTCGACGCGTTCGGCGCGGTTCTGCTGACCGAGGAGGCGCTGGACGACCCGGAGATCGATGCGCTGATCGAGGCGCTGGAAGCGCAACCCAGTTGGTCCGACATCCCCGTCCTGGTGTTCGCGGGCGGCGAGCTGGCGGGCTCGTCGCGTTACCGGCGCCGCCGCCTTGGCGATCTCACCAACGTGACGGTGGTGGAACGCCCGGTCCAGTCGGCCGCGCTCCTCAGTCTGGTTCGCACAGCGCAGCGCGCGCGCAGGCGCCAGTACGAGATGCGCGACATCCTCGTCAGTCTTCACGCCGCGCGCGAACAAGCCGAACGCGCATCGCGTCTGAAAGACGATTTCCTGGCAACGCTGTCGCACGAATTGCGCACGCCGCTCAACGCCATCCTCGGGTGGACCGCCATGCTGCGGCAGAACGCGGTAGAGCCGGAGCGTGTGCCGCGCGTGCTCGATATCGTCGAGCGCAACGCGCTCGCCCAGGCGCAGCTCGTCTCTGACGTGCTCGACGTATCGAGGATGGTCGCGGGCAAGATTCGTCTCAACCCGCGATCGATGTCGGTGACCGCAAGCATTGCCAACGCCATCGATACCGTCAAGCCGGCGGCCGACGCGCGCGCTATCAGTCTCGCGTTCGAAGATCCGGATCAGCCGCTCGTCATCTACGGCGACTCTGAACGGATCCAGCAGGTGATCTGGAACCTGCTGTCCAACGCGGTCAAGTTCACGCCGCAGGGCGGCCGCGTTACGGTGACCGCCGAGCGCCGCGACGGCTTTGTCGAAGTGAGCGTCGCCGATTCCGGCGTGGGGTTGACACCGGAGTTCCTGCCCTTCGTATTCGATCGATTCCGCCAGGCTGACCAGAGCTTCACCCGGACGCACGGAGGGCTGGGCCTCGGTCTCTCAATCGTGAAGCAGGTCGTGGAGCTGCACGGCGGTCAGGTGTCCGCCGCCAGCGACGGCGTGGGACGCGGCTCGGTGTTCACCGTGCGTCTGCCGCCTGCCGCGATCGAAAGCACATCCGACGCGCCTGAACACGAGGGCGCCACTCCTTCGGTGGAGTCGATCGATCTTTCGGGCCGCACGATCCTCGTCATCGACGACGACGGCCCCACGCGCGAGCTGCTGCTGACGATCCTGACGCGGCAGGGCGGCATGGTGACGACCGCTGCATCGGCGGAGGAGGCCATGGCCGCGATCGACGTGCACATTCCCGACCTGGTTGTCGCGGACATTGGCATGCCGGCGGAGGACGGCCTCTCGTTCTGCCGGCGTCTCCGCGCCAGGCCTCAGGAGCAGGGCGGCCACGTGCCGGTCCTTGCGCTGTCCGCATATACGCGCGCCGAGGATCGCGGCGCGGCGCTCGCGGCCGGTTTCGACGGCTTCGTGGCCAAGCCCACCACGCCGGCGAATCTGTTCGCGGCGATCGAGCGAGTGCTTTAGTCCCGCGTCCGAACTCATGAGCCGCCGTTCGGCTGAGCCGTCAACCGCTCGTCACAAGATCGTCCCCGCGCGCGCTCACGTGTGGTGAAATGAGGGTTTGGCATTACAGGAGGTGCCTATGACAACTGCTGCACCAGCACAGATCCTGGGCCGCCACGTGTGGTCGGAATTGATGACGACCGACACGAAATCAGCGGAGAGTTTCTACCGTAACGTAGTGGGCTGGACGGCGGAACCATTCGCCAACTCGCCCACCCCCTACATTCAGTTCAAACGCAGCGGCGGCGCCGGCGTCGCAGGACTGATGGAGCGACCGCAGGGCATGAACATGCCGCCCTTCTGGGCGATGTACATCGCCGTACCGAACCTCGACGAAGCGGTCGCGCAAATGAAGCGCCTCGGCGGCAGCACGCTGTCCGAGATCATCAC
>JBKPSE010000428.1:0-3104 GCA_046765855.1 Acidobacteriota bacterium
TTCCTGACTGGCGCGCCGCGTTCGGCTGACATCGGCGTTGTGATCCCTTCACGTTCGCCGGCGAGCTTTTCCACCTATCCGCCGATGCAGCGGTACACCGAGGGGGTGGCGAATCAACTGTGCGCGCAGCGCATAGGTCCGGAGGGTGATTACTTCTATGGACCGTTTCTGATGAACGCCGCACTCGCGACAGCGCTGCAACGGCTGGATCCCCGTCTTGGCTGGGGATGGCGTCCGGCGATCTTTGCCGCCGCTCGGCGGATGGGATTGCGTGTCGTGCTCCAGTCCGGCGACTACCCGTGCCCGCCCGATCAGCGCGACGAGGACGAATTCGAACGCCTTCACCGGATTCGGCAGCTCGCTCAGAACGTGCTTGGTCTGAGCGAGGTGTAGAATTCCGCGTCTGCTACGAGAACATCAGAATCAAGTCAAGCCGATCGACTGAGGAGATTGATGCGCATTCCCACTGCCGCGTGGTCCACGCTCGCGTTCATCGTTGTCTCGTTGGCGGCAGCGCCGCCCAAACAATCTTCAACAAGTATCGATCCCGCGGCGGCCATGCATTGGCGGCACATCGGCCCGACGGGGGCCGGCCGTGCCCGCGCCGTCGCCGGTGTGGCGAGCCAGCCGAACCTCGCCTATATCGGCTTCGACAACGGCGGCGTCTGGCGCTCGACCGACTACGGATCGAACTGGGTACCGCTTTTTGATCGCGAGTCGACGGGTTCGATCGGCGCGATCGCGGTTGCGCCCTCGGATCCCAACGTCATCTACGTAGGCACGGGCGCGGGCATCATCCGTCCCGATCTGGCGACTGGAAACGGCGTCTACAAGACGACGGATGCCGGCAAGACATGGACGCATGTCGGCCTTCCGGACAGCCAGATGATCGCCAACATCGAGGTCTCGCCGCGCGATCCGAACCGTCTGTTCGTCGCCGTGCTCGGGCATCCCTACGGTCCGAGCGTCGAGCGCGGCATTTTCCGCTCCACCGACGGCGGCCGGACGTTCGAGAAGGTCCTCTACAAAGATGAATACACCAGCGGCAACGACGTCCGCATCGATCCCAGCGACCCCAACGTCGTCTATGCCGCCCTGTGGCAGCAGCAACAGAGCTACATCGAAGGCGGCGGCTTCGGCGGTACACAGGAGAGCAACAGCGGCGGCATCTTCAAATCCACCGACGGCGGCTCGACATGGAAGCAGCTCACTGATGGACTGCCAAACGTGCTCCAGGCAAATCTCGCGATTGCACCAAGCAATCCGAATAACCTCTACGCCATCGTTGGCGTGGCTCCCGCAGCGGGAGGTGGCCGCGGTGGACGCGGCGGCGGCGCAAATCCGCCCGCGAATCCACCAGGCGGCACGCCGGCCGGCGGCGTCGGCATCTACAAGAGTACGGATGCCGGCGGTCACTGGTCGCTCGCCGCGGCGGGGCGGCCGCCCGATCCGCGTCCGCTCGCACGCATTGGCGGCGGCGATCTGCCAACGCTGACCGTCGATCCGAAAGATCCAAACGTCGTCTACAGCTGCTCCGTCGTGCTGTGGCGTACGGAAGACGGCGGCGTCACCTGGTCGGCGGTGCGCGGCGCCCCCGGCGGCGACGATTACCAGAAGATGTGGATCAACCCGAACGATACCAAGATTCTTCTCGTGGTCTCTGATCAGGGTGCGGTGATTTCCGCGAACCGCGGCGTGAGCTGGAGCAATTGGTACACACAGCCGACGGCGGCGATGTATCACGTCTCGACCGACAACGCGTTCCCCTATCGCGTCTGCGGCGGTCAGCAGGATTCCGGATCCGCGTGCGTGTCGAGCCGCGGCAATGACGGTGAGATCACGTTCCGCGACTGGCATCCCGTCATGATTCAGGAATATGGCGAGGCGGCCTCCGATCCGATGAACCCCGATCTCGTCTACGGCAGCGCCCGCGCGGGCGTCTCGCTCTACAATCGGCGGACCGGTCAGAAGAAGGACGTCGGCCCCAACCTCGCCGCCGCCGGTCCCTCGGGCCAGACCTTCACGCGGAACGTGCGAACGATGCCGCTCGAATGGTCGCCGATCGATCCGCGCGTGCTGTTCTACGCGCAGAACGCCGTGTTCAAGACGATCGATGGCGGCCAGAGCTGGACGCGCATCAGCGGCGACCTCACGCGTCAAACCTGGACGGTGCCCGCTAACGCCGGAAAATACGCGCGGAACGTGACGCCGGCGCCGTCCGGCTCGATCACCGCGCTGTCCCCTTCGCCGCGCGACGTCAACATTCTCTGGGCCGGCACCGACGACGGCAACATCCAGGTGACGATGAACGGCGGAGTGAAGTGGACGGACGTGACGCCGTCGCAGATCAAGCCGTGGACGCGCATCTTCAACATCGAAGCAGGCCATTTCGACTCGCTGACCGCTTACGCCGCGGCGAATACGATGCGCATCGACGATTTCAACCCGCACCTGTGGCGCACGCACGACGGCGGCAAGACCTGGACCGAGATCGACAACGGCATCGCTGCCGGCTTCCCCGCCAACTCGATCCGTGAGGATCCCAGACAAAAGGGACTGCTCTACGCGGCGACGGACACCCAGGTGTGGGTGTCGTTCGACGATGGCGACAACTGGCGATCGCTGCGGCTGGACATGCCGGCGATTTCAGTGCGCGACCTGCAGGTGAAGGACGATCCCAGCTGCCTGTGCTCGGATCTGATCGCCGGTACTCACGGACGCGGTTACTGGATTCTCGACAACGTGACGCCGCTGCGGCAGGCGGCGGCGATCCGCGAAGCGGCGCGCGCGAACACCGTTTACCTGGTGAAGCCCGCGCCGGCGATCCGCGTCCGCTTCGGGATGAACGATCCGACCCCTTGGCCGCCGGAGGTACCGGCGGGTGAGAATCCGCCGCCCGGAGCCGTCATCGATTACTACCTCGCCAACGACGCCGCAAGTCCGGTCACGATCGAAATTGCCGACCGCACCGGCGCAGTGATTCGCACCTATTCGAGCACCGATCCCGTTCGCGATCCGGATCCGGCCCTCGATCCGGTCGCCTACGATCGCGTATGCCGCGAGAACCCCGCCGCGCCCGACTGTAACCTGCCCCTCTATTGGCC
>JBKPSE010000429.1:0-4996 GCA_046765855.1 Acidobacteriota bacterium
GGTCAACACGCAGCCGTTGGACGAGCGCTTGATCGCGAAGAACGCCGAACGCGTCGTAACCGCGCGCCTGCGCGACGCGAAGTTCTTCTGGGACGCGGATCGCAAGACCGCCCTGGAGAGCCGGCTCGCTCGCCTGCACACCGTGGTCTTTCACAAGAAACTGCAGGCGAACACCTACCGCGACAAGGCCGGCCGGATCGAGAAGCTCGCCGAAACGATTGCGCACGAAGCGCTGGGCCTCTCGGCCCCGGAAGCCGCGTCAGCAGCGATCGCGGGAAGACTGTCGAAGGCCGATCTGGTCACCGACATGGTCTTCGAGTTCCCCGAGCTGCAAGGGGTGATGGGCGGCATTTACGCTCGCGAAGAGGGACTGCCCGAGCAGGTGTGGAAGGCGATTTACCACCATTACCTTCCGCTCAGCGTTGAAGCGGACGCGCCCCCGTCACGAAAGGATCTTGGCGCCGCCGCAAGCACGTGGGCGGCGGTGTCGATGGCCGACAAGGCCGACACCCTGGTGTCGCTGTTCGCGGCCGGCGAAAAGCCGACGGGCTCGCGCGATCCGTTCGGCCTCCGGCGCAACGCGCATGGCTTGATCAAGGTGCTGGTGGATCTGCCGGAACTGACCGGGATCGACCGGCCGATTACATTCGCCCAAATCGTCGGCCCACTGCAGCATGGTGGCGGCCCTGACACGGCGCTGGAAACCTTCCTGATCGAACGCTTGCGCTATGTCCTCGAGCAGCGAGGATTTGATTCGCGCAACGTACGAGCGGTCACCCATGGGCGCTCTGGCGACATGAGTCCGCTCGTCGCGCGGCGAAAGCTCGAGGTGCTGCCGGAGTTCACGTCTTCGCCGGATTTCACGCAGCTGGCGACGGCGTTCAAGCGCGTGCGCAACATCGCCCGCGAACTGCCCGCCGGCGCGAGTCCCGATCTGTCCCTCCTGAAGGAGCCGGCGGAACTCGCGCTGCTGAAGGATCTCGAGCAGCGGCAGCAGACGATCGTGGCCGCGGTGGCCTCAGGCGATTACCGCCGCGGGTTTGCCGAAGCGGCGAAGTTCGGGCCGCCCGTCGACAGGTTCTTTACCGACGTCTTCGTCATGGTTGAAGACGCGCCGCTCAAGACCGCGCGCCTGTCGTTGATGAAGCGTCTGGAGCAGGTCATTCTTTCGCTTGGAGATATCTCGGAAATCGTAGCGGAAGAGGTTCGGAAATAGCAGAACGATCACGGCGATCGGACCTCGGATAGGAGCACAGCACTCGTAATGGCTAAGACATTTGCACGCAAGGCGGCAACGAAGGGCAAGGCGGCGGCTCGAATCGAGCGAGCGACGAAGCGCGAGCAGACTGGAGACCGTCGCGGCGACGCGCCGAAAGGAACGGCCGCGCAACGGCGGCGCCCGGCAGGCGGCCAGGCCAAGTTCGTTTATCTCTTCGGCCGCAAGACCGACGGCAACGGGACGATGAAGCCGTTGCTCGGCGGCAAGGGGGCGAACCTCGCGGAGATGTGCCGTATCGGCCTGCCAGTACCGCCGGGCTTCACCATCACCACCGAGGTCTGCACCTATTACTACGCGAACCGGCGTACGTATCCACCGTCCCTGCGCGGCGAAATGGAGACGGGCATTGCCTCGATCGAACAGCAGACCGGCAAGAAGTTCGGCGACTTGAAGAATCCGCTGCTCGTCTCGGTCCGTTCCGGCGCGCGCGACTCGATGCCCGGAATGATGGACACCATTCTGAATCTTGGACTCAACGATCGGACGGTGGAAGCGCTGGCCGCGAAGACCGGCAATCCGCGGTTCGCCTGGGACTGCTACCGGCGCTTCGTGCAGATGTACGGCGACGTCGTGCTCGGCGTTCAGAAGCGGCCCGACGAGGATCACGAGCCCTTCGAGGTGGCGATTCACGCGCTCAAGCACGAGCGCTATCACCAGGACGTCGAGGACACCAAGCTCTCGGTTGAAGATCTCAAGGAATTGGTCGCGCGGTTCAAGACGCTGGTCAAGGAGCGCGTCGGCAAGCAGTTCCCCGACTCGCCGTGGGATCAGTTGATGGGCGCGGTTGGCGCCGTCTTCGGCTCGTGGATGAACGATCGGGCCATCGTCTATCGACGCAAGTACAACATCCCGACCGAGTGGGGCACCGCCGTGAACGTGCAGGCCATGGTCTACGGCAACACCGGCGATCGATCCGGCTCCGGCGTGGCGTTCACGCGCAACCCCGCGAACGGCGTCAAGGAGTTCTACGGCGAGTTCCTGATCAACGCGCAGGGTGAAGACGTCGTCGCCGGCGTCCGCACACCCGAACCGGTCGCGGAGCTCAAAAAACAGATGCCGAAGGCGTACGCCGAACTCGAGCGCATCCGCCAGACGCTCGAGAAGCACTTCAAGGACGTACAGGATTTCGAATTCACGATCGAGGACGGCGTGGTCTACATGCTGCAGACCCGCAACGGCAAGCGCACGGCGATGGCGGCGCTGAAGTTCTCGATGGACATGTACAAGGAGAAGCTGATCGACTGGAAGACCGCGGTGATGCGCAATCCCGCGGACCAGCTCGAGCAGCTGCTGGCGCCGGTGTTCGACGCCTCGGAAGCGGCGAAGGCAAAGGCGATCGCCACAGGACTCCCGGCGGGTCCCGGCGCGGCGTCGGGCCAGATTTATCTGAATGCGGATCGTGCCGTCGCCGCGGCGGAAAAGGGCCAGAAAGTCCTGCTCGTACGCGTCGAGACTTCGCCCGAGGATCTGCGGGGGATGATCGCGGCGGAAGGCATTCTGACCGCGCGCGGCGGGGTATCCTCACACGCCGCGCTGGTCGCGCGCCAGATGGGGAAGGTCTGCGTCTGTGGCGCCGCGGCAATCGAAGTCGACTACCAGGCGCGCACGGCCAGGGTCGACGGCCAGACGTTCAAGGAAGGCGACTGGATGTCGATCGACGGCACGGCGGGGAAGGTCTACGCCGGACAGGTCAAGACCGCGCCGTCCGAGATCGTCGCCGGCCTGATCTCCGGCGACGAGGCGGCGAAGAAGACGGAGAAGTTCAGGCACTTTCAGCAACTCATGAAGTGGTGCTCGGACGCCTCACGCATGTACGTCCGCACCAACGCCGATACGCCCGAGCAGGCGGCGATCGCCGTGTCGTTCGGTGCCGTGGGCATCGGCCTGACCCGCACCGAGCACATGTTCTTCGAGGGAGATCGCATCGACGCGATGCGCGAGATGATCCTCGCCGAGACGGTCGAGCAGCGGAAGGCTGCGCTGGCCAAGCTGCTGCCCTACCAGCGCGAGGACTTCGCCGGGATCTTCCGCGCGCTGAAAGGCTATCCGGCCACGATTCGCTTCCTCGATCCGCCGCTGCACGAATTCCTGCCGAACACGGCGGAGCAGCAGAAGGAACTGTCGAAGAAGATCGGGGTGCCGGCGGCGCGCATCCACCAGCGCGTCGAGCAGCTGCACGAGTTCAACCCGATGCTCGGCTTCCGCGGCTGCCGTCTCGGCATCGGCTATCCCGAGATCTCGGCGATGCAGGCGCGCGCCGTGTTCGAGGCGGCGGCGCAGGTGCAGAAGGAGGGCGTCAAGGTGCGCCCCGAGATCATGATCCCGCTGGTCGGCTTCAAGAAAGAGCTCGACCTTCAGATCGAGGTCGTGCATCAGGCCGCGCGCGAGGTCGAACAGGAGCAGAAGGTCAAGCTGAATTACATGGTCGGGACGATGATCGAGATTCCGCGCGGCGCGCTGACCGCCGACGAGATCGCGCAGTCCGCCGAGTTCTTCAGCTTCGGGACGAACGACCTCACCCAGACCGGCCTCGGCATGTCGCGCGACGACTCGGGATCGTTCCTGCCCCATTATCAGGAGCTCGAGATCGTGAAGAAGAACCCGTTTGCCACGATTGACGCGAGCGGCGTCGGGCAACTCGTCGAAATCGCGGTGAGAAAGGGGCGCAGCGCGCGGGCTGACCTCAAACTTGGCATCTGCGGCGAGCACGGAGGCGATCCGGCGTCGATCCAGTTCTTCGAGAAGGTCGGGCTCGATTACGTGAGCTGTTCGCCGTACCGCGTCCCCGTCGCCCGCCTTGCCGCGGCGCAGGCGGCGCTGCAGGCGAAGGCAGGAAGCTAACGCTTGACGCCGGGGCACACGACTCGCCAACCCGCGACGCGGCCGAGCGCGGCGACCGAGCCGCGCGATTGCCGCGAGCTGGCGACGCCGAGCGCGCGCGCGGGGGCAGGGGAGTCCGACGGGCAACGCCCCTCGGAAAGGACATGATCCGGATTTTCGCGCACGCCAACGGGCAGACGCGCGAGGCCGACCGAGTCGATCCGGCCTGGCTGCAGCCCGCGAGCGGCGTCACGGTCTGGGTCGACCTGATGAATCCCTCGCTGGAAGAGGGAAAACATATCCTGAACGACGTCTTCCACTTCCACGAGCTGGCGGTGGAAGACGCGATGAGCGCGCTGCAGTTTCCGAAGGTCGAGTCCTACGGCGACTACCTCTATCTCATCCTGCACCGCATCGATTTCGAAGAGCGCGAGCACTGTTTCCAGACCCACGACGTCGACTTCTTCCTCGGCCAGAACTTTCTCGTCACCATCCATTCCGGCGATTCGCGTTCGTTCCAGCACGTCTCCGAGATCTGTCAACGCAACTCGATGGCGCTCGGAGAAGGCGCGGCGTCGCTCCTCCATCGCATCGTCGATACGATGGTCGACAACTATCGCCCGGAAATCGAGCAGCTGAGCGAGCGGCTCGATCAGCTGGAAGATCGCGTGTTCGACAGCGGCGGCGCCAGTCTGGCGATGGACATCCTGAACTTCAAGAAGGACGTCGCCTCGCTCCGTCGCGTCGTGCAGCCGCAGCGCGACGTCGTCGGCCGTCTGGCGCGGAGAGAATTTCCCTGGATCGACGAGCAGGTGTCCTATCGCTTCCGCGACGTTCACGATCACCTCGTGCGCATCGCCGACGAATCGATGTTCTTCCAGGACCGCATCACGAGCC
>JBKPSE010000430.1:0-4663 GCA_046765855.1 Acidobacteriota bacterium
TCAAATACCTCGTCTTCGGGCACCACCACTTCGATCACACCGGCGGCGGCGAGTACATCCAGCGGCTCACCGGCGCGAAAGCCGTGATGCACCGCGACGACTGGGAGATCTATCTCAAGAGCAGCGGCCGCGGCGGCGGCCGCGGCCGGGGACGCGGTGACTCGGCCACTGCGGAAACGGCGCCGGCGGCGCCGCTTCCCAAGATGAAGCGGGACATCGACGCCACCGACGGCATGACGCTCGAGGTCGGGGACGTCACCGCGACGATCTTCCAGATGACGGGCCACACGCCCGGTTCGATCGGCATGGTCGTGCCGGTCAGGTATCAGGGCCGCGAGCATCCGATCCTGCTCGTTACCGCCGGTACGGACGTTCACAACCGCGAATCCTTCGTCGGCGGCTACGAGCACATCTGGGACGAGGCAATCAGGATGAAGGTGGAGAACGTGATGCAGTCCCACCCGAACACCAACATGAACCTGCTGGCGCGGACGAAGTACGTCAACGACCATTATCCGCCGGCGAAAAATCCTCTGCTCTACGGCGCCGCCCGTACCGAGCGCTACATCAACATCATGCGCAACTGCACCCTGGCGCGGATGGAAATTCTCGGCTGGTAGCGATCGCCGAGTCGGCCCGCCGCGACATCCGCTCCGTGCGCCGGGGCGCGCGGAGTCGCCGTTGTTACCGTAACAAGCACCGTGACACTCCCATAATTCACGCAAAACGGGCGTAACCTCGTCTCCACCAACGCCACATCGCGAACCGACGGCCCGGCGTTCCGCGCAGATTTCCGGGGCAACTCGGACACGGGGGGATGAATGATGAAGCGCACGTATTTCAGCGTCGCGAGTGTGCTGCTGCTCCTGCTGACCATAGCCGCCTCGGCTTCGGCGCAGGTTACCGGCGGCGTCACCGGCACAGTGGCTGACGTCCAGGGCGGAGTGATCCCGGGCGCGACCGTCACGCTGATGAGCGCGTCGAAGAATACGACGCTCGGCACCACCACCACGAACGAGAGGGGCGGGTTCACGTTCCCGAATATCCCCCCCGACACCTATACCGTGACGGTCGAGATGCAGTCGTTCAAGACGCTGAGGAAGTCCGGATTCGAGATCAGTTCCGGACCGGTGACGAGCATCGGCACGCTCACCATCGAGCTCGGGGGAACCTCGGAGGTCGTCAACGTCAGCGGCGAGACGCCGCTGATCCAGACAGTCAGCGGCGAAAAGTCGTTCACGGTGAGCAGCCAGCAGATGGCCTCCCTGCCCATCCTCGGCCGCGACTTCGGTTCGCTGCTCCAGTTGACGCCCGGGGTTCAGGTTTCGACCGACACCTTGACGACCGTGCAGGCGCTGGGCGGCGCCGGGCAGACGACGTTCATGGTCGACGGCGCCGTCAACATGGACCCGGGCATCAATCGCCAGTCGATGAAAGTGAGCGTCGATTCGGTCAGTGAGGTGAAGGCCGTCACGTCCAGCTATCAGGCGGAGTACGGCCGGTCCGCCGGAATGCAGGTGAACGTCGTCACCAAGAGCGGAACCAACCAGCTGCGTGCCGGCGGCTACTACGTGGCACGAAACTCCGACTGGAACTCCAACAGCAAGACCAACATCCTCAATGGCGATCCGAAGCCGCTCGTCGACGAAAAGGACTACGGCGGCTCGATTGGGGGTCCGGTCGGAAAGCCCGGCGGCAGGAACAAGCTGTTCTTCTTCTTCAACCTGGAATACAACCCGCGGACGCGGGCGGGGTCGATCGTCAGTTACCGGATGCCGACCATGCTCGAGCGTCAGGGGGACTTCTCGAAGTCACTCGACAACAACGGCAACCTCTTCCCCTACATCAAGGACCCCCTCTCATCGAGTCCATGTTCGGCGACGAACACGGCAGGATGTTTCCAGGACGGCGGCGTCGTCGGGCGCATCCCGGCGAACCGGCTCTATCAGACGGGGTTGAACATCCTGAAGTGGTATCCGCAGCCGAACCTGCCTGAGACACCGGGCGTGGCCTACAACTATCAGGCGACAGCGCCGGAAACCAAGCTGTACGGCTATGCCCCCGTCCTGAAGGTCGACTATCAGGCGTTGAGCAACCTGCGCGCCTCGGGCCGCTACTCGCTCTACCAGCAACCGACGCTCAAGTTCCCTCAGAACATTCCCGGCTTTACCGATGTCACCGAAAACAACATCGGCATCTACGGGCAGATGTACAACGTCAACTGGACGGCAAGTCCGACGATGTTCGTGGAGGCGAACTACAGCCGGAACACGCACGCGCAGTCCGGCTGCTCGGTGCCTGGCGGCTCGCCGACTTTCTGCGGCGGGCAGGGCGCGTTGGCCGTTTCGCCGAAGTCCAACCGTGACGATAACGGGATGGGCGGTCTTCCCTACATCTTCCCGAACGCGTTCAACATCGATCCGTCGTACTGGGCGTTCGACGTGCTCAACTCTCTCGACCTGCCGTGGTGGGACGGCAAGACGGCGCACATGGTGCCCACGTTCGCATGGGGCAACCGCGTGGCCAACGCTCCGCCGAACATCTCGTGGCCGCAGTTCATACAGACCCAGGTGACCAACACCGCAAATGCGAGCCTGACGAAGGTCAAGGGCACTCACACGTTGAAGAGCGGTTTCAGCTTCATCGAGAGCGTGCAGACCGACGGCCGGTCGAGCATGCAGGGGTCCTATTCGTTCGGCAACGACACGCTGAATCCGCTCGACACGGGGTTCGGCTTCGCCAATGCGGCAGTGGGTGTCTTCGGCACGATCACCCAGTCGTCACGATGGGCGGAAGGCGCGAACAACTCGCGGACCATCGAGGCGTACCTGCAGGACAACTGGAAGATCGGCCACAGGCTGACGCTCGACTACGGACTTCGGTTCAGCAACTACCGCGCGGTATTCGACGAGCGGCTTCAGGGATCGAACTTCCTGCCCGATAGATACGACTACGCCAAGGCGCCGGTCCTGTATCAGTACGGCTGCATCAACGGCGTCAACCCGTGCTCGGGCGCGAACCGCGTGGCCGTCAACCCGCTGACCGGGCAGCAAATCGGCACGCCCGCGCAGGCAAGTGTCCTCGTCGGCACCATCGTCCCGAATACGGGCAACGGTTTGAACGGCCTTGGTATACCCGGGAAGGACATCGCACGGACGAACTACGTATTCCCCGCGCTCGTGCTCGGACCGCGGTGGGGCCTCGCATGGGATGTGACCGGAGCGCAGAAGTTCGTGGTGCGTGGCGGCGGAGGCATTTTCTACGATCGGACGCAGACTCAGGAGTCTTACACCGTCGTCAACAACCCGCCGACGTCGCAGACGGTCACGGTGCGGTACGGTTTCCTGCAGGACATGAGCAGCACGGGCCTGGCCACGATCTCGCCGTCCGCCCTGCGAACCTTCGAGTACAAACCAAATGTCCCGACCGCGTTCCAGTGGAACATGGGCGTGCAGATGGTGTTGCCATGGGCGATGGCGCTGGACACGTCGTACACGGGCTCGCACTCGTGGAACAAGTGGACTTCGGGACTCAACATCAACAGCATCGACATCGGTATGGGATTCAATCCGGCCTTCCAGGACCCCACGTCCACAGCCACGGGAGTCGCCGGCTCGCTGGTCAGCACGAATCCGAACCAGGTCCGCTTCTATAAAGGGTACGGGGCGATCACGCAAATCACGTTCAACCAGTGGGAGACGTTTCACTCGATTCAGCTCTCCCTGCAGCGACGCATGAAGAACCGCCTCGGGTTCGGGTTCGTCGATACGATTCAGCTCTACGACCATTCGTCCGTCGCGCAGCGGCTGCAGCATGACTACGCGGCGAGGACGGTGACGAATCGCGCCGACCAGGCAGAGGCGCAGAAGCTGCTCGGAAACGAGAACCCGGCAACCCACCAGATGAAAGCGAACTTCATCTACCAGCTTCCGGACATGAACGGTGAGGGTTCGGCCGCCAAGAAGATCGCAGGCTACGTGCTCAACAACTGGCAGCTCGCCGGCATCTGGACCGGAATTACCGCGACGCCTTACACGATCACGCCCAGCTACACCAGCGGCGGCGGCAATCTCACTCTGACTGGCTCGCCGGACTATGCGGCGCGCGTGCTCGTCATTGGTGATCCGGGCGCCGGATGCAGTTCCGATCGCCTGCGTCAGTTCAACGCGGCTGCGTTCCAGGGGCCGGCTGTCGGCAGCGTCGGCCTTGAATCGGGTAACGATTAC
This sequence comes from Acidobacteriota bacterium, assembly GCA_046765855.1. GTDB lineage: Bacteria > Acidobacteriota > Vicinamibacteria > Vicinamibacterales > 2-12-FULL-66-21 > JAICSD01. The sequence continues at coordinate 4,227 of JBKPSE010000430.1, forward strand.
GTGCGGGGATGCTTCGTGCACAGCCTGGACATGGCCGTCAACAAGACGGTGCGGCTGGGTGGACCGAAGTCATTCGTCTTCCGAGTCGACGTCTTCAACGCCCTCAATCTGGCGGCCATCACCGGGCGGAATACCACGATGAACATGGCGAGCCCGGCCACGCCGACCACGATCACGAACCTGCCGTACGACGCGAGCGGCAACGTCATCGATTCGAGATCGAGGCCGCGCGGCGCGGGCTTCGGCGTCGCCACTGCCTATCAGACGCCGCGCGCGATCCAGCTGACCGCGCGGTTCAATTTCTGATAGTCGTATGAGGCAGACCTGGTTGCTGTCGTGCGCGGCGCTGGTTTTCGGCAGTGCCCTGGTGGCCGCCGCTTCACCGCCGCGCGTTCAGACCGCGGCGCCGGTCGCCAAGCCGGCAAAGGTCCCCGATC
>JBKPSE010000431.1:0-8351 GCA_046765855.1 Acidobacteriota bacterium
GACCTAGGCAAAGTCATGGACCGGAAAGCCGAACTTCACCGACTTGAACGCATTGAACGCCTCGACGCGCACCGAGAAGCTCTGGCCTTCCCATGGCATGCGGAAGTTCTTGGCGAGCGCGAGATCCACGTTCTTGGTTCCCGGAGTATAGAACGCATTGCGCGGCACGAGGTCGTCGACCGAATCGATCGCCGGATCGGCTGCGCGGAACGCGGACCGCGGCAGCGCCTGTTGCGCGGTATCCGGATCGGAAACGTGATTGCCAATGATCGACCGATCGAGGATTACCGGCCGGATCGAATCGCCGAAGCCGTCGAAATCGAGATCGCGCGCGGTGCTGCTATCGATCACGCTGAACGGCGTTCCCGACGCGAAACGCGCGACGCCGGACAACTGCCAGCCGCCGAGGATCTGGCCGACGAGATCGGTCCGGCCGGTGAAGAAGGGCAAACGATAGCTGCCGTTGAGCGTGAAGCGATGCGGCGTGTGGAACCGCGACAGCCCCTTTGCAAACCGGCTGTTCGGGCCGTTCTGATTCGTATCGCCGGTGCCGACGAACGTGGCCTCCGACGTCGTGTCAACGGACTTGCTGAACGTATACGCGGCCTGGAATTGGAGACCCTGAGACAAACGCTTTTCCCACTCAATCTCGAGGCCGTCGTACCAGCTTTCCGCGTCGTTGCTGATCAACAGGTTGTTCGTATAAAGGGGGTTCGGCCGGCGCTCGTTGCTGCGCGGCACCCTCAGGCTGATTTCGTTGTCGGCGATTGGCACGACGTTAGGACAGTCCGCTGTGGGGTTGATTCCCGGCAGGGTGCCCGTTCCGGCGCAACGGTAATCGGCGGCGATGCTGGTAATGGTCTTGCCGCGCAGATCGGGAAATCCCGCCGCCGGCGCGTTGTTCGGATGATCGACGACGAGGACCGGACCGTTGAGCGGCGACTGTGGCAGATTGTCCAGCGTGTACTTCAATCGCTTGTCGTTGTGGTTTCCCTGATAGCTGATCTTCACCGTCGAGTGCCATGGCAGGACGCGATCGACCGAGATATTCCATTTCGTCGTCGACGGCACCTCGAGGTCCTTGTCGGGAAGCGTGAGTGACACGCGTCCGGTCTGCGGACCCGGGGTGAAGACGAAGCCGAGCGACGGATCGGACAGGTTGAGGATGTCGGGCAGCGTCGTCGTCACGCGATCGAGTGCGGTTGGCGGGTTGAAGCGCACGTTGGCGCCTCCCTGCGAGAAGATCGACTGGAAAATCCGGCCGTCGTAGATGCCCCAGCCGCCGCGGATCGAGAACTTGCCGGTGCCGCCGCTCACCCGCCGCAGCAGCCCTGTCTCCCACTTCGGCGCGTAGGCGAAGCCGAGCCTCGGCTCGATGTTGTTGGTGTCGGCGCCATAGATGTAGTCGATGCGGTGCTCGATTTCGCGCGGCGCCTCCACGTACTCGTAGCGCAGGCCGAGGTTCAGCGTCAGCGTGTCGCGCGCGCGCCAATCGTCCTGCGCGTAGACATTCGCCTCGTTCATACGATTCTCGAGGAAGAACGGTCCGTACGCCTTCTCGAAGCGCTGCACACAGCCGTCGAGAAACGCCGCATAGGGCGTGGCATAGGTCACGCCGCCGCAGATGCGATTGAATGTCCAGAAACCACGCGAGAAGTTGTCGGCCAGGTCGTCGAGCGCCTGCCGTCGGATGTCGACGCCGGTCTTGAAGGAGTGCGTTCTGAACGCCTGTGCCTGCAGGTTGTAGACGAACTGATGATCCTTCTGATCGCGGTGAATCGGAAAGTTTCCCGCGTTGCCGATGATCGATCCGGAGACCGGCGACGCGGTGAAGCGAATGATCGGCGTGTCGTTGCCTGCGGCAATGTCCACGTTCGTCGATCGCAGTCCCAGACCATACCGCGCCTCGCCGACCATACTGGAGCTGATGACCCGCGTCCAGGTCAGACCAAGATTCTGCTGCCGGTTTTTCTGGTACGCCTGCTCACCGACGATCACGTCGCGCGGATCGCGGATCTGCCGCGTCCACTGGTAGCGGCCGACGATTGAATTGCCGCGCGCGACGCTCCAGTCGAGGCGGGCGGAGTGATCTTCGTCCGGGAAATTGAAATCGGCGACGCCGGAATACGTGCGATCGCTGCGGGCGTCGTTCGGCGTCAGTGACGAGGGAAAGCGCTTGAGCACCGACTCGATGAACGCGCGGTTTGCCGGCGTGTCGTTGCCGCGAGTCAGGCGCGGCGCGGCCAGCTCCGCGGGTGTGAACAGATCGCGAATGTAATTGTTCTGGCCGTCGGACTTCGTCCGATCGACGTTGCCGAACGCGAACAGCCGCTTCTGGACGATCGGAAAGCCTGCGCTGAACCCGTACTCGCTGCGATGGCGAATCGGCTTGGGCGCGGAGCCGGAGAAAAACGACTTCGCGTTCCAGGCGCCGTCCTGCTGATAGAGGTAGGCATCGCCATGGAATTGATTGGTGCCGGCCTTTGTCTGCACCAGCACCACTGCCCCATCGCCTCGCCCGAACTCGGCCGAGTAGCCGTTCTTCAGCACCTGGAATTCCTGAATCGTCGAGAGCGCCGCGCCCTGCCGGTTCTGGTTCTCCGAGGAATCGTCGTTGTTGACGCCGTTGATCTGGAAGGTGGCGCCGCGAGTGCCTGTGCCGTTGAAATTGATCGAAGAGCCGGACGACGCGGTGGGATTGTTCTGACCGCTGGTCGGATTGTCCTGGAAGCCGGTGAACGTCTCCGCCAGGGTCAAAAAGCTGCCCGCGCTGAGCGTCGGCTTGTCCATGATCTGTTCGGCGGTCAGCGATCCTTTGATCTCGGCGTTGGTCACGTTGATCGGCGGCGCCTCCGCGGTGACGGTCACTGCCTGCGTCACGCGCGGATCCAGTTTGATGTCGACCACGCGCGTGTCGTTGAGCCGCAGGTCGATGCCCTCCCGCGTGACGGTGCCGAATCCGGCGAGCTCCGCCTTCACCCGGTAACGGCCGATCTGCAGGAACGGCGCGGAGTAGATGCCGTCTCCGTTGGTAACGACCACGCGCTGCGTGGCGGTATCGACGTGCGTCAGGGTCACCGTGACGCCGGGCAGCACGCCGCCGCTGGTGTCGCTGACCGTGCCTTGCAGCGTGCCGGTCACCGTTTGGGCATGTGCCGCCGCGGCAATGAGAAGGGACGAGATCACGAGCGGCGCGAGCGCTCGCAGGCGAACGACGGACGTCAGCGTCATGGGTGGCTCCGTGGCTGTTCGACAAAACGGCCGGCAGGAACTCGTCCCTGCCGGCCGCGCTGAATAGGCCGAACCGAGGTTTACCAGAACAATTTGATACTGAGCTGGATCTCACGCGGCGCGCGGGTCGACGTCACCTGGCCGAACGTGTCGGTCCCGCCGATGTCGCAGCGGTTCAACGTCACCGTGCTCGCCGCCGAACACGCGTTGTCGACGAGCAGGAACTGCGTGTGGTTGAACGCATTGATGAAGTCGGCGCGGAACTGGACGCGCTTGTCCATGGGATAGAAGTTCTTCGACAGCGCCAGATCCGTCTGGTTGCGGCCGGGAAAGCGCAGCGTGTCGACGCGCGAGGGAGAGCCGTACTGACCGTCGGCAGGCGGCGCGAACGCCGTCGGGTCAAACCAGAACGGGAAATCCAAGTCCCCCTGCCGCGGATCACCGACCTGGTTGACGCGGCTGCCGCGGCGGCCCCCGTTGGTGTTGGCAACGACGCGCGAGATCGGCGTGCCGGAGTTGATCGTGGTAATCCCGGATACCTGCCACCCGCCGAGCGCCGCCTTCAGCACCGGGTTGCCTGCCTCGCGGAAGAACGGCAGCTCATAGATGTAGTTCGCGGAAAAGATATGGCGCCGATCCGTGCGGGCGTCCGCGTATTCCGCTTCGAGATCCAACGGATTCTGCGGGAAGTCGGCGGCGTCGCGATCGTTGGTCGACGTGGTGCGCGCGCGGCTGAGCGTGTAGTTGAAGACGTAGGTGCCCTGCCGTCCGCCTTCATGGCGGAACTGTGCGAGCAGCCCGTGGTAGTTGCTGCGGGCGGTGGTCTGACGCATGGTGATGCCGGTGAAGCCGCGGTACGGCCGCGCGTTATTGATGCCGCCGCCCGCGTTGATCGCATTGACCACGTCCTGCGGCTGCGGCTGATTGATGTCCAGCGGCTGGATCAGATGATCGCCATGTGAGCCGACGTAACCGACATCGATGGAGCCGCGGCGATACATCTGCCGCTGCATGCCGATGTTCCACTGCTGGGTGCGCGGCGACTTGAAGTTGGGATCGGTCGCCTGAATCGTGCCGGGAAGACCAACCGTGCCCGCGGCGACGCCCTGCGCAGGATTCGACAGCGACGGGTTCTGCACCGTCGAACTTCGCACGAACACCGGACTGGTGAAGGAGTTCTGTTCGAAGATGCCGACGAGCGGCTGATCGAAGTACATCCCGTAGCCGCTGCGAAGAATCATCTTGCCCGTGCGCTGCGGATCCCAGGACAGGCCGACGCGCGGCTGGAAGTTGTTCTTGTCGGTCGCATAGATGCCGCGGCCGAACGGCGAGTTCCCCCCTGCGACAATCAGACCGTTCAGCGGATCGCCGGTATTCGGGAACAGCGTGGTACAGGCAGCGTTCGCACAGGTCGGCGCCTTCGCCACCGAGTAGACGCTCGGATCGAACGTCACCAGCGCATCGTTGGTGTCGGTGATCGCCGGATAGACGGCGTAGCGCATGCCGTAATCCAACGTCACATTGTCCAGGATGCGCCAGGTGTCCTGCGCGAAGAACTCGTAGCGGTTGAAGCGCAGGTGGTTGGTGACGTCCTGCTGGAACTCGGTGTAGGTGCAGGTCGCGCCGCACAAGCCATCGCGATTCCCGGTCAGAAAGTTCTGGAACGCCGTGCGCCCGCCGGCGGTGTTGCCGAAGGTGAACGAGCCCTGCGTATTGTTGTTGGCGTTCTCGTTCTTCTGCTCGAAGGCGGTAATGAACCCGAACTTGTAGCCGTGCCGGCCCCGCTGCCACGTCAGATTGTCGGTAATCGCGTTGTTGAAGTACTCGATGTTGAACGCCTGAATCGTGGTAATCGTGCTGAGGCCGGTAACCGCGAGCGAAGGCAGACGGCCGGCGTTGTTCTCGGGGAACAACTCGGGAATCGTCAGGCTCAGCTGTCCGCGGGTGTTGACGTTGCGCGGGTCGTCGGCGGTGTGGATCCGGTTGCTCGAGAACTGGTACTTCAGCTCGTTCAGCAGCCGGCCACGGGTATGGCGCAATTCGAGCGCGGCGACCTGTCCCGGTACCGCCGTCTGCGTAATGGACACGTTCGGAATCAGCGTGCCGGTGAAGAGTCCGCCAGGCTCGATCGTATCGCTCAGGTCATGCGTGTAGCGTCCGACCAGCTTCCAGCGGTTGCTGATCTCGTAGTCGGCGCGAACCACTTCCTGCCGCGTGTTGTTGACGCTCGGATTGGTGTTGAGGAATTGCGCCGCACCCTGATTGGGCGCCGGATACAGCGCCAGCAGCTTGACCGCAATCGGATCGCGATCCGCCGGAGGGACGTAGTTCGCGTTGCTCGGATCGTTCAGCCAGGCGGGATTGACCGTGTTCGCGGTCGTCGACGCCGGCACACGCGTAATCCGCCGCCACTCCTCGGACCAGAAGAAGAACGCCTTCTGCCGGCTCGGCAGCAATGGACCGCCGATCGTGTAGCCCGGATTGTTGTAGCGCAGCCGCGGCGGGCGTGCTCTGACGTTCGGGTCCGAATTCTTGTTGCGGAAGAACGAATTCGCGTTCAGCTTGTCATGACGGAGAAAGTCGTAGGCAGTGCCGGTGAACTTGCGCGAGCCCCCCTTGGTGACGATGTTCACGACGCCGCCGCCGCTGCGCGGCCACTCGGCGGCGTAACTGCTGGTGATGATCTTGAACTCCTGAATCGACTCCAGCGTCGGCGTCGACAGCAGCGTGATGTTGGAGCCGACGTCGACGTTCGAGACGCCGTCGACGAGGAAGTTGACCGCGTTGCGGCGGCCGCCCGCGACCGAAATACTCACCGTGCTGGTCAGGCCGATCCCGACTTCATCGCTCAGGTCGCTCGACACACCGGGCACCAGCGTGGCGAGCTGCACGAAGTTGCGGTTGTTGAGCGGCAGCTCCTGCACCTGTGTCGGTCCCATCAGGTTCTGCACCTGCGGCGACGGCTGGACGAACTGCGAGGCCGCGCTCACTTCGACCGTCTCGCTCACCGCGCTGACGCCGAGCTGCGCGCTGACTTCGAGCCGATCGTTGACGTGGAGCTGGATGCCTTTGACGGTGCGCGACTGGAAGCCGCTCAACGCAAAGATCACTTCGTATTCGCCCGGCTGCAGCAGCGGCGCCGTATAAAGGCCGTTCTCGTTGGTCACGAACTCGCTCGTCGAGCCCGTCTGTATGAACTTGACCGTGACGGTCACACCCGGCAGCACCGCGCCGGTCTGGTCTTTCACCGCACCGGTGATGGTGCCGGTGGTTTCCTGCGCCCGCGCGCCTGCGGCCGCTCCAAGCAGGAGCGCCGTGGCCACGGCGAACGCACGTATCGCCTTCCGAATACGAACGTTGATCAACATGGCCGGAGAGCATATCATTATGATGAATTAGATCAACGTGCCAGCTTTAAAACGGGGGGCGGCCATCCCCCTCTACCACCAGCTCAAGGCGTCGATTCTCCGGGACATCGATGCCGGCCGTTGGCGGCCCGGCGAGCAACTGCCGACCGAAGACGCCCTGATGCAGCGTTTTCACGTGAGTAAAATCACGGTCCGGCAGGCCCTCCGGGACCTCGCCCAGCTTGGCTACATCCGCCGAGAACAGGGGCGGGGCACGTTCGTCCAGGGTCCGCCGCTCGAAGAAGGCCCGCGCGAGCTGAAAAGCTTTACATCGGAGATGCGCGGCCACGGCCTGATTGCCAGCTCGCGCGTTCTCGAACAGGGGATCGTTCCTGCCAGCGCGGAAATCGCCGGGATGCTGGCGATCGCCGCCGACGCTCCCGTGTTCAGACTGCACCGGCTGCGGCTCGCCGATACCGAACCAATGGGCCTGCAGACGGCCTACGTCCCGACCCACCTAGCGCCCGGCATCGATCAGCTGTCGTTCGCCGACGCATCGCTCTACGAAGTCCTCGGAACGCGCTACTCGCTCTATCCGGCGAGCGCGCGCGAGACGCACCAGGCGGTCGCGGTGCCGGAAGACGCGGCGCCGCTGCTCCGGGCGCCCGCCGGATCGCCGGCGCTGATGGCGGAACGCCTGACCAGTCTGCCGGACGGCCGCCCCCTCGAGTACGTTCATTCGATCATGCGCGGCGATCGCTACAAGATCGTGCTCGATCTGGCGCGCGTTACGCGTTGACACCCTCCGCCCCGGCTGGTACATTCGGCTGTTTCATGTTGGCAACCTTCGAATGCTTCCGCGGCTTGCGGGCCGTCATGGCGCTAGCTCTGGCCTTGGCACTGGTCGTGACCCTGCGCCCGCCCGCCGTGCGCGCGCAGGCGGCCGCAACGGAAACGCGCGGGCTCTGGGTATTGCGATCGTCGCTGCTCTCTCCCGCCAGCATCCATACGCTGGTTCGCACCGCCAGAGCTGAAGGGTTCAACACGCTGTTCGTGCAGGTGCGCGGCCGCGGCGACGCCTACTATGCGAGCGAGCTCGAGCCGCGCGCGTCCGATCTCGCGCGACAGCCCGCGGCGTTCGATCCGCTCGGCAGCCTCTTGACCGAGGCACGCGAACAGGGCATCCGCGTCCACGCGTGGGTCAGCGTCAATCTGGTGTCGAGCGCCGTCGAACTGCCCGCGTCGCCGGATCATCTTCTCTACCGGCATCCGGAGTGGCTGATGGTGCCGCGCGCGATCGCGCAGGACGTCGCGCGGTTCGATCCGGGCAATCCCGCCTACGTCGGCAAGATCGCGCGCTGGGCGCGCGGCGAGCCCGAAACGATCGAGGGCCTGTATGCGACGCCGCTGCTGCCCGAATCGGCCGCCTATACGCAGAAGATCATCGGCGACCTCGCGCGCCGCTACGATCTCGACGGCATTCACCTCGACTACGCGCGCTATCCGAACCAGCATTTCGACTACAGCCGCTTCGCCATTGCCGAGTTCCGCGCCGAGATCCGTCCGCGCGTGGCTCTCGACATTCGCCGCGAGCTCGACGTGCAGGAGGAAAACGATCTCTTCGCCTATCCCGATCGTTTTCCTGCCGAGTGGGCGGCCTTCCGCCGCGCCCGCATGACCGCACTAATCGCCGGCATCCGCGCCGTCGTCCATACCGCTCGCCCGAACGCCATCGTCAGCGCCGCGGTCTTTCCCGATGCGCAGGAAGCATTC
>JBKPSE010000432.1:0-6093 GCA_046765855.1 Acidobacteriota bacterium
GCGAGCGTCTGCACGGGCGAAGGCCCCTCGACTCCGGCGCTGTCGAGGACCATCGACACGTTGCCGGCGTGTCCGGCGAGCACGAGATCGTGCTCCCAGACCAGCTCAATCGTCGTGGGCGGCTTCATTATGCCGCCTGCGAACGTGGCCCTTTGCCGAAGAAACTCGAGACCGCGAGCCAGCCGAGCGGCAGCGCGACGAGCATGTAAGTAAGGTACTGACCGTAGATGCCGTCGGGTCCGTACGGCTCTGTCGCCCAGTGCAGCGCATCGCTGTTCGGCAGCACGCGGGCCTCGGCGAGCTCGTGGAAACCGTAGATGAACAGCTGGACGACGAACACGAGCAGGAAGATCGCGGTCACCTGGAAAAACCGCGCGAGATTGACGCGGTGCCCGTAGCGCGACCACAGCAACGCGATCAACGCCGCGACCAGCGTTCCACCGACTGCGCCGCCGATGATGTTCACCGCCCGCACCTGAAACAGCAGCGCGTTCATCAGCATCGCCGTTTCCATGCCTTCGCGGGTGATCATCAGCAGGGTGAAGACGAAGACGCCCCAGAAGGCGCCGCGGCCCGTGCGCAGCGACGACGCCGCGAGCTTCCCTTCGATGTCCTTCTTCATGTGCCGGCCGGCGCGCCACATGTGCACGGTCAGCGACGTCACCATGAACGCCGCGGCGATGCCGAGCACGCCTTCCCAGAGCGCCTGGTTGCGCGCGCTCGAGAGCAGGATCCCGGCGCCGATGCTCAACAGAACGGACGCGGCGATCCCCCAATGAATCGCGGGAATCAGCTCCCGCCGGCCGGTTTTGCGCAGGTAGGCAAGGCTGATCGCGATAATCAGAAATGCTTCGAGCCCTTCACGCAGCGTAATCACGAACGTCGGGACCATCGGTGATTTGAAAGTGTAGTAGCCGGAAGTCCGACCGGTCAAGTCGGCGTTCACGCAGTAACATGGAGCATGCTCCGTTTTCTCAGCCTTTCAGCCCTGGTGGTGTTCTCGATGGCCGTGTCCGCCCAGCCGAACCTGCTCGAACGCGCGCGCGCGCTGCACCGTCAGGCGCTCCTCATCGACGGCCACAATGACTATCCATGGGCACTTCGCGAGCACGACCCTGCGCGGGATATCGATACGCTCGACATCGCCAAGCCGCAACCATCGATCATGACCGACATCGCCCGGCTGAAGAGCGGTGGGGTCGGCGGGCAATTCTGGTCCGTCTACACACCCGTCGAACTGCAGGGCCAGGGCGCGGTCACGGCGACGCTCGAACAGATCGACATCGTCCATCGCATGGTGCGCAAATACCCGGCGGCGTTCGAGCTCGCGCTCACGGCCGACGACATCGAGCGCATTCACAAGGCTGGAAAGATCGCGTCGCTCATCGGCATGGAAGGCGGCCACTCGCTCGACAACTCGCTCGCCAATCTGCGGATGTTCTACCGCCTCGGGGCGCGCTATCTCACGCTGACGCACACCGCGAACACGCCCTGGGCCGACTCCGCGACCGACACGCCAAAGAACAACGGCCTGTCCGCGTTCGGCGAAGAAGTCGTCCGCGAAATGAACTGGCTCGGCATGCTGGTCGATCTGAGCCACGTCTCCCCGGACACGATGGAAGACGCCATCCGCGTCTCCCAGGCGCCGGTGATCTTCTCGCATTCCGACGCGCGCGCGCTCAACGATCATCCGCGCAACGTTCCCGACAACATCCTGCAGATGCTGCCGAAGAACGGCGGCGTCATCATGGTGACGTTCGTGCCCGGCTTCGTCTCGACGACGGTCAATGCCTGGAACAAGCTCCAGACCGCGGAACAGGATCGGCTGAAGGCGCTGACGCCCAACGATGCTGCGGCGGTGAAGGCGGGCGTCGACAAGTGGACGGCTGCCCATCCGGCGCCGCGCGCAACGGTCAGTGAGGTCGCCGATCACATCGATCACATCCGCAAAGTCGCCGGCATCGATCACATCGGTATTGGCAGCGACTTCGACGGCATCACCCAGACCGTACAGGACCTCGACGACGTGTCGAAATACCCGAATCTGACCGCGGAGCTGATGAAGCGGGGCTACTCGGACGCGGACATCAGAAAGATCCTCGGACTGAACATCCTGCGCGTGCTGCGTGCGACCGAGACAGTCTCGAAGCGGCTGCAGTCCGAGCGCGGCCCGTCGACGATGGTGATGCCTGCGCCGGCAAAGACCGGGGACCAGAACGCGCTGCTCGCCGCCGTTCTTGCGGGCAACGTCGATGGCGTCCGTGCGCAGATTGCTCTGGGCGCGAGCGCGCGTGCGTCTGACGAGAACAACGTCACGCTGATGATGCGCGCCGCCGAGGGCGGGCATGTCGAAATCGTCCGCCTGCTGCTCGCCGCCGGCGCCGATCCGACTGCGCGTGACAGCCACGGCCGCAACGCCGCCGATCGCGCACGCGACGGACTGGCCAGCGGTGGGCGCGGCGATTTCGCGCTGATCCTGCGGCTGCTCACCGATGAACTCGTATAGCTGGCTGCTGGTCGCGCTGCTGGCGATGCCCCACCAACCCGCGCGCGTGCGCATCGTCGCCATGGGCGATTCCACGACGGCGGGCACGCCGGCGTTCAAGTCGCCGCGGGAGGCGCCGCCAGAGGGCAGCGGCGACCGGACCAGCCAGTACGCGTACTGGCTGATGAAAGCGCACCCGGACTGGGAAGTGATCAATCAGGGCATCAACGCACAACGCAGCGACGTCATCGCCGCGCGCTTCGACGCCGACGTGATCGCGCTGAAGCCTGCGGTCGCGGTGATCATTGCCGGCGTCAACGACGTCTATCAGGGGCGCACGGCGCAGCACGTGCAGCAACAGCTGTCCGCGATGTACACGCGCGCGCAGGACGCCGGCATCCGCGTGGTGGCCGGGACGATCATCCCTTACAACACCGCGACCGCCGATCAGAATGCGCGAATGCGGGCGATCAACGACTGGATCCGCGCTCGCGCCGCTGCGGATCCGCGCATCGTGTTCGTAGACACGCGCGCGGCGGTGGCCGCACCGGGACAGCCTGACATGCTGGCCAGTTCGCCGGATGGGCTCCATCCTGACGCAGCCGGATACAAACGCATGGCGGATGCCATCGAGCCTGCCATCCGGCGCGCGCTCGAGGCGCCGATCCGCTAGAGCGCAGTCCGCACCCCCCTGTCGGGCGCTGACGGCAGCCTCTTTCCACTCTGTCCACGAGGGCGCCCTTAGGGGCTTCAAGACATCGCCGCGGCTGTGCTAGGCTCCGCGGGCATGAGGCTCGGTTTTGCGCCGTTGATCCTCTGGCTGTTGGTTGCCTCACCCGCCGTGGCGCAGGTGCCGCGCAGCGAATGCTTCCCCGTCGAACGCCTTCCCGCAGCTCTGCGCGCGCGGGCCGAGGCCGTGCTGCTCGAGAGCATGGATCACGAGGCGCTGTATACGGTGATCGGCGGTCTGAAGCCGATGACCTCCGCGTTTCTCCCCAGCCTGGGTCCGACACACTCGCTGACGTTCGACAGATCGAAGCCGTTGACCGCCGACAGCCCGATCGCGCGGCAGCTCGACGATCTGCGGCAGGTGTTCTCGGCTCTTCGCTGTGGAGATGACATTCAGTCGGCAGTCCTCGTGGACATCCTCAACGTCAGCCCGGAAAACAGCATGGCGGAGGTGTACGTCTTCCACATGCCGGCGCTGCGCGGCGTCATCGACGCGCTTCCCGGCTACTTCGCGCCGCTCAACATCACGACCCACACCTCGCCGGAAACAGTGCTGTTCACGATGCACCGGCTCCAGGCGGGGGCGCCCGAGCGCGGCGCTACCGGCGCGCGACGGGAATGGGCCCGTGCGCATGACGAGCAGATTGGCGAGCAGACGCGTGCGACCGGCCTGCTCTACGGCTATCCTCGAGCGGCCGTCGACGCCTACGCCGCGCTGACCGTGAAAGCCATCCGCGGAGAGCTTCCGCCGGACGCGAATGACCCGCGCTTGATGATGCGGATTGCCAATTTCACGCGGGATTCGACCTGGTACCGCAAGGAGACGGTCGAAGAGAGCGCCGACGACCGTGCGCTGCGCGAGCGCGCCGGCCGCATCCTCGCCGAATACAAGAAGCGGCGCGAGCAATACGTCGGAAACGGCAAGCCAGGCATTGTCGCGCTGCTGCGCGACTGGTTCTGCAAAGGGGACGGCGGCTGCAGCGCCGCCAACGCCGACGTCAAATAGCCTCGCGCGCGGACTTCAGCACGAGGGTTCGGCCGGCTTCAGCGTACCGTTGAGCACTCTGACCCAGCGCACCATCGCGCTGGCGAGAATCACCAGGACCAGCAGCATCATCACCGCCGTGACCACCGCGTTCAGATAGCCCTGGAAGTGCTTGGCGGGATCGGGGCCGACCGCCATCGGATAGAAATTGTCGCGCACGCTGAGCGCGCCGGCCGAGAGCGTGGAGATGGATACGAACGAGAGCGGCAGCACCGTCACCCACGCATAACGCGCCCGTTCGGCATTGATGATCACCGTCGTTCCCACCGCGAGGGCCACCGCGGCGAGCAGCTGATTCGCGATCCCGAACATCGGCCAGATCGTCGAGATGCTTCCCGCCCAGATGAAATAGGCCCACGCGAAGACGACGAGGAACGTCGAGAACATCGCACCCGGGATCCATTCATGACGGCCGAACGGCGCGTAGACGCCCGACAGGAACTCGCCGACCAGGAAACGCGCGACGCGTGTGCCCGCATCGATTGTCGTCAGGATGAACAGCGCCTCGAACATGATCGCGAAGTGATACCAGTAGTCGAGCAGGCTGCGCATGCCGGGCATCCCGGCGAAGATCTGCGCCATCCCGATCGCCAGCGAGACCGCGCCGCCGGTGCGCCCGGCGACCGTCTCGTTCACCGCCGCTTCGAGCGCCGGCAGATTGGTGACTGACAGACCCATCGAGGCGAAGACGGCAGGCGGCGTATTGATGGCGAAGTAGTCGCCAGGGTGCATCGCGCTCGCCGCGATGATCGCCATCACGCCGACCAGTCCTTCCATCAGCATCGCACCGTAGCCGATCACCCGGATGTCGGACTCCTTGTCGATCATCTTGGGTGTGGTTCCCGACGCGATGAGCGCGTGGAATCCGGAGATGGCGCCGCAGGCGATGGTGATGAAGGCGAACGGAAACAGCGGCCCGGGAACGATCGGGCCGCCGCCGCTGATGTATTCCGTGAACGCCGGCATCTCGAGCACGGGGTTGACGACGATGACTCCAATCACGAGAAAGGCGATGGTGCCGATCTTCATGAACGAGCTGAGATAGTCTCGCGGCGCCAGCAGCAGCCACACCGGCAGCACCGAGGCCACGAAACCGTAGGCGCCCATCAGGACGATCAGCTGCGTGCGCGTGAAGGTGAAGTACGCGGCCAGCGGCGAAGACGCGAGCGGTTTGCCGAGAATGACGCAGAGCAGCAGTCCGGCGACGCCGATCAGCGTGGCTTCAGTGATGCGGCCGGGACGCAACCGATACATGTACCAGCCGACGAACAGCGCCAGCGGGATCGACGTGCCGATCGTGAACGTGCCCCATGCGCTCTGTTCGAGCGCGTTCACCACCGCGAGCCCAAGGCCGGCGAGCGCGATGATGACGATGAAGAGAATGGCGATGGCGGCAGTGGTGCCGGCGACGGGACCGATCTCGGTCCGGGCGATGTCGGCGAGCGATCGGCCGCCGCGCCGCGTCGAGGCCCACAGGATGATCATGTCGTGGACGGCGCCGGCGAGGCAGACGCCGCCGACCAGCCAGATCAGGCCGGGTGCGTACCCGAACTGCGCCGCCAACACCGGGCCGATGAGCGGACCGGCGCCGGCGATCGCGGCAAAGTGGTGGCCGAAGAGCACCCAGCGGGTGGTGACGTGGTAGTTCTGGCCGTCGGGACGGACGTGAGCGGGCGTCGGGCGGCTGTCGTCCAGGCACATCACCCGCGCGGCGATGAACGCGCTGTAGTAGCGGAAGGCGATCGTGAAAATTCCGAGAATCGGGATGATGACGTAGAGCGCCCGCATCGGCGGCGATCTTAGTCGATGTACACTGGACCATGCGTCGGATAGC
>JBKPSE010000433.1:0-4508 GCA_046765855.1 Acidobacteriota bacterium
TCGCGCCACGCTGCTCGGCGCGGCATTGCTCATTGGCGTGGCCGGCCATCTTGGCGGGCTCATGGTGTGGGGCGCGGATTTCCTGCGCCCGTGACGGAGGCAGCGTGAAACGAGACGACGAACACGACAACGATCGCCGGCACTTTCTCAAGTGCATGGCCTGGGTAGGGACCGGAGCGGTCCGGACGCTCTCGAGCGGCATCCTGAGAGCAACCGCGCTCGGACAATCCGGCGTC
This sequence comes from Acidobacteriota bacterium, assembly GCA_046765855.1. Classification (GTDB taxonomy): domain Bacteria; phylum Acidobacteriota; class Vicinamibacteria; order Vicinamibacterales; family 2-12-FULL-66-21; genus JAICSD01. The sequence goes on from JBKPSE010000433.1 coordinate 237, forward strand.
ATGCGGAACATGCCGGCGCATGCGAGCGGGCTCCGCTTCGTGCAGATCAGCGACAGTCATATCGGCTTCGACAAGCCCGCGAACACCGACGTGACCGGCACGCTGCGCGCGGCCATCGCCAAAATCAAGCAGGAACCGGAGCCGCCGGCGTTCGTGCTGCACACCGGAGACCTGACCCACCTCTCGAAGGACGCGGAATTCGACACTCTGCAATCGATCCTCTCGGAACTGTCGATTCCCGTCTTCTACGTCCCCGGCGAGCACGACGTGCTCGAGGACGACGGCAAACGATATCTGGAGCGCTTTGGCAAAGGCACGCGCGGCGCCGGCTGGCATAGCTTCGACAAGGACGGCGTCCACTTCATCGGCCTCGTCAACGTCGTCAACCTGAAGGCGGGCGGCCTAGGCACCCTCGGCAACGAGCAGCTCGAATGGCTCGAACGGGACGTGAAGCGGCTGAAGAGCAGCACGCCCATTGTCGTGTTCGCGCACATCCCGCTGTGGTCTGTCTATCCGGAGTGGGGCTGGGGAACCGACGACAGCGAGCGGGCGCTGTCCTACCTGAAGCGATTTGGCTCGGTCTCGGTGCTGAACGGCCACATTCACCAGGTGATGCAGAAGGTGGAAGGACACGTCACTTTCCACACCGCGATGTCGACGGCCTTTCCGCAGCCTGCGCCGGGCACAGCGCCGTCACCCGGTCCCATGAAGGTTTCCGACGATCGGCTGCGCAAAGTCCTCGGCCTTTCGCGCATGTCGTTCTACGACGTCAATCACCCGATCGCGATCACCGATCTACCGCTGGAGACGGAAACCGCCGCGGCGGCGGCAGCGACGGCGATTGCAGTCGACAATTTCAGCTTCACTCCGTCGGCCACGAAAGTCGCGCCCGGGACGACCGTCACGTGGACCAATCACGACGACGTGCCGCACACCATTGTCAGCACTGAACATAAATTCAAGTCGCCCGTGCTCGATACCGACGGCCAGTTCTCTCACCAGTTCGACGCGCCGGGCAGCTATCCGTACTTCTGTTCGATTCATCCGCGCATGACCGGCCGAATCGAGGTCGCGTGATCATGCGTTCATCGATCGCGCGGTCGGTCTTCGCCGCTGCAGTCCTTGCCTGGTCGAGCGGCAGCCCTCGTGTCGGCGCCGCGAACGCCGTTCAGGAAATTCGGGTGGTCGCGAAGAAGTACGCATTCGAGCCCGCCACCATCGAGGTTGCCGCGGGGCAACCGGTGCGCCTGCTGGTTCGATCCGGCGACCGCGTGCACGGCTTCTCTATCCCCGGGTTGAAGCTCGACGTCCAGGTGTCGCCAGGAGAAGAGGCGATCGCCGTGGAGTTCATCGCTCCGCCGCCGGGGCGCTACGAAATTGCGTGCTCCGAGTACTGCGGCAGCGGCCACGGGCACATGAAGGCGACGCTCGTCAGCGTTGCTCCCGCGGCGGTCAGCCGCTAGAGACGAAAGGACAAAGCAGATGTGGAAGTTTCTTCGCGCGGCCGGTATCGCCGCGCTTGCTCTTGGCGCCGGCGCGTGCGGCGGTTACGGCGGGTCCTCTCCCACCAATCCGTCCACGCCGCCCGCCGACGCCATCGTTGTCGACATCGTCGGCATCAACGGCGCGAAGTCGTTCTCGCCGAATCCGTCGACGATTCCCGCGGGGCGTAGCGTCGTGTGGCGCAACCTCGATGGCACGACGCACCACATCGTGCTCGATCGTGGGGGAGTCGACACGGGCAATATCCAGCCGGGAGGACTCAGCGGCGCGATGGCACTTCCTGCCCCCGGCGCTTACCACTGCACGATTCACCCCGAGATGGTAGGCACGCTGGTGTCAGGACAGTGAGGCTGCGGCGACACGAGCAGTCCGAGCTGAAATGTTCTCAATGGGCCGTCAGCCGCGCCGCGCTGCTTCGATGGTGGCGACGTCGATCTTTGTCATCGGCATCATCGCCTCGAAGGCGCGCTTCGCCTCGGCGCCGCCGGCCTCATCTGTCACTCGCGCCCGTCGCTCGCGCGCATCCATGGGCGGATTATCGCATCGACGGCGTTTCGCCGGGAACTGGCAGGTGGTTGGAGGGAAGGCCCGTCAGCGCCGCCGCAGCGAATCAAACAGCATCGTGCGGGAGTGGCGTGTGGCGCTGGATCAGCGTGGGGCAGCGCGCCGCGTCGCGAAGAGTTTCACCAGCAGCAGCCCCGCGGCGAAGCCGCCGATATGCGCCATGTACGCCACGCCGCCGCCGGTCTCTGACGTGCGCGCGATGGTTCCGACGCCGCTGAACAACTGCAGCACGATCCACAGGCCGAGCACGATCAACGCGGGCACCTCGGTGATGCCACCGCGCACCAGTACGCGAACGCGATTTTTGGGGAACAGCAAGAGGTATCCGCCGAGCACGCCGCTGATCGCGCCCGACGCGCCGACCGCCGGCATGCCCGCATTCAGATTGAAGAAGATGTGCGCCGCGCTCGCCGCCAGTCCGCAGATCAGATAGAAGATCAGGAACTTCACCGCGCCCATCGCGCGTTCGAGGTTGTCCCCGAAGATCCACAGATAGAGCATGTTTCCGCCCAGGTGCATCCATCCGCCGTGCAGGAACATCGACGTGAAGAGCGTCGTCCAGAACGGCGCCGGGATGAGCGGCGCGATGTCCTGTCGCTGCGCGTATTCGCGCGGGACGACTCCCCAGGCCTGGATGAAGCTCTGGAGCGCCGCCTCGGATGGACGGCTGATCTCGAGCAGAAACGCGAGCACGTTCAGCGCGATCAATCCCCAGGTGACGATTGGAATGACCCCGCCGCGGTCGCTGTCGTCGTCGCCAAGCGGCAGCATGACTAATGCGTCCGCATGTGTGCGGCTCCTTCTCTGATGAGGCGCGATTATGCAGCAGAAACCCTTCCGCCATGAAGAATCGTCCGGCGCGTTGCAGCTATTCGCGGTCCGATGCTCATCCGCAGCACGTCGCCGTCTTCGACTCCAGCGAGCGAAACTGTGTTCGCTGTCGGTCTCTGACTCCGCCGCGGGACGTCTTTGCTGGCAGGCGAAGATAAAGCGAATATGATACGCTGACCGGCCGTGGCGCTCCGGACGTGCACGGTCAGCCATGTGGTACTAGAAAGTCATTCCGCGCCGCTCTCGCAGCTGGAGGTGCTGGTGATCGACTGCCAGGCCACAGGCGCGGCGCCGCGAGGGCATCTCCTCGAAATCGGCTGGGCCCGAGCCCGCCACACAATCGCAGACGCGCACGCGTGTCTGATCGCGCTTCCCGATGGCGAACAGATTCCGCCAGCGGTTTCGCGGATCACCGGCATCTCCATGCACATGATGCGGTCCGCGGTCGACGGACGCCACGCCTGGAGCGAGCTGTCCGATCAAGCCGCGCGTCTCACGCAGCAGCCCGCGCCGACGATCATCCATTTCGCTCGGTTCGAGCAGCCGTTCCTTCGCACGTTGGCCGCCGGCGTGTTGCCGCTCGACGTAGTCTGTACACGCGACATTGCCAGGCGCCTTCTGCCCAATCTGCCGCGCTGCAGCCTGCGCGCCCTTGCTGGATACTTCGGTCGCGCGGTTGGCGCGCTGCGCCGCAGCGCCGATCACGTCGACGCGACGGCGTTCGTCTGGCAGGAACTCGTGCGCCTGCTCGAGAAGGAGGGCGTGTCCACGTGGGGCGCGCTCCACGACTGGCTCGCCGCACCCGTCGAGCCGAGCCGCGGTCGACGACGCGTGTGGCCGATGCCGCGCGACGCGCGGCTTTCGCTGCCGGATGCGCCTGGCATCTATCGCATGCTTCGGACAGACGGCAGCGTTCTGTATGTCGGCAAGGCGGCGTCGCTTCATCATCGCGTCAACAGCTACTTTCGCAAGCAGAACGGCGTGCCCGAGCGCTTGCTCGAGATGCTGTCGCAGGCGCGCGCGATCTCGTTCGACGTGACACGAAGTGCGCTCGAGGCCGCGCTCCTCGAGCCGGACGAGATCAAGCGGCATCGACCGCCCTACAACGTCGCGCTTACGATTCACGACCGGGAGTTGTGGTTCACGTCGCCGGATCTCAGCACGCGCAGTTCACAGCCGTCGCCAGATTGCCCGCTCGGACCATTCGCTTCGGCCAAGACGCTCGATCAAGTCACGGCACTCGCTCGGGGAGACCGCGCGGCGCTGACGTCCGGTCCATGGGGGCCCGATGGCGGCACGTTCACCGCCGGTTACGATCGTCTGTGCGCAACACATCCTGAACTGTCGCGCGTGGACCTCTCGGCGCACGCGAAG
>JBKPSE010000434.1:0-6179 GCA_046765855.1 Acidobacteriota bacterium
AGCGAACCTCCGCACACCGAGGCCATCGACGACGAGCCGTTCGACTCGAGAATGTCGGAGACGATGCGCACCGTATAGGGGAACTGATCTTCCGGCGGCAGCATCGTTGCCAGCGCGCGCTCGGCGAGCGCGCCGTGGCCGATTTCGCGGCGCCCCGGACCGGTGAAGCGGCCGACTTCACCGACCGAGAAGGGCGGGAAGTTGTAGTGCAGCATGAAGCGTTTCCACACTTCGCCGTCCATGGTTTCGATCTTCTGCTGGTCGTCGGCAGTGCCGAGAGTCGCCGTGACCAGCGCCTGCGTCTCGCCGCGGGTGAACAGCGCCGACCCATGGGTCCGGGGCATGACGCCGACCTCGATGGTGATCGGGCGGATCTCATCGAAGCTGCGCCCGTCGAGGCGGCGGCCGCGCTCGAGCGCCTCGTCGCGCATGACCTGTTCCTTGAGCTCCTTGAAGACCGCTTTCGCGTTGGCGCGCTTTTCAGCGTCCCCTTCGTCGTAGCTGGCGACCAGTTCCTCGAGGACCTTGTCCACCGTGCTGTAGTTCTCGTGCTTGTCGCGGATGCGCATCGCCGCCGCGAGCTTCTCGTAGGCGCGGCCGTGCACGTCCTGCCTGAACGCGGCGTCGATCTCCTTCGCCGCGATTGCCGTCTTCGTCTTGCCCGCCTGCTGCTTGAGGGCGTCGATGCCGGCGATGATTTCCTTGATCGCGGCGTGCGCCGTGTCGAGCGCGGTGACCATGTCCTTTTCGGTGACTTCACGCGCGCCCGCTTCGACCATGACGATGCCGTCGTTGGTGCCGGCAACGATAAGGTCGAGCGTGCTCGTCCTGCGCTGCTCGAACGTCGGGTTGATCACGAACCGCCCGTCGATATGACCGACGCGCACGCCGGCGAGCGTCTTGGCGAATGGGATGGACGACAGCGCGAGCGCCGCGGACGCCCCGGTGATCGCGAGCACGTCGGTGTCGTTCTCCGCGTCAGCCGAGAGAACGAGCGCGATGATCTGCGTCTCGTTGCGCCAGGTGGATGGGAACAGCGGCCGGATTGGACGATCGATCAGGCGGCTGGTCAGGACTTCCTTCTCGCTCGGCTTGCCCTCGCGCTTGAAGAATCCTCCGGGGATGCGCCCGGACGCATAGGTGTTTTCCTTGTAGTCGACGGTCAACGGCAGGAAATCGATGCCTTCGCGCGGCGAGGCCGCGGCGCAGGCAGAAACGAGGACGACCGCGTCGCCCGAGCGAACCAGCACGGCGCCGTCGGCCTGCTTCGCCATCCGGCCGGTTTCGATGGAGATCTTGCGACCTCCGACGGAGATATCGCGTGTGTGCATGTGCCTGACTTTCGAAAAATGAGCTGCGCCAGCTTCCAATAGGGCTAAAGGCTTAAGGCTCAGGCTGGGGCCGCTCTGGCTTGGCTGCCTGAGCCGTCGGCCGTACCGCATGAGCCATAAGTTGTTACTTACGGATCCCGAGCCGCTTGATCAGGTCCGCATAGCGGTCCGTGTCCTTGCGCTTCAGGTAGTCGAGAAGGCGCCGCCGCTGGCCGACCAGCTTCAGCAGCCCGCGCCGCGAATGATGATCCTTGGCGTGCGACTTGAAATGTTCGGTGAGGTAGCTGATTCGCTCGCTGAGGAGCGCGACCTGCACTTCCGGGGAGCCGGTGTCGCCGTCGTGGGTCTTGTACGTGCTGATGACTTCGGTTTTGCGTTCCTTGCTGAACACGGGTCTTCTTTCCACGTACGGCCCAGAAACCCTCGACGCGACATGCGCCGCACCAGGCCGCCGTTGTCCGTTATTCCTAAACGGTTCAGTATTTTACCTCAGGACGAGGAGGGGATGCAAAAGGCCGTCGCCGCGCCGTTCGGCGACTGAGAGGAGCTCGCCCGCGGCATCGAGGATGCGTACCCGGTCACCTGACCGAATCTCGGGGACTGCGGCCAGATGACTCGGCGCCAGCGAGTTCCCGTTCGCCGCCCGGCGCAGCCCTTCGGACGTCACCGTCACGGACGGGAAATCGACCAGCAGGCTGTTCATCGCGATCAGCCGGTCCGCCGCGCGGACGCCTTCCCCTTGCAGTGTCTCCAGGGTCGCCGCATGTTCGAGTCGAAACGGGCCGACCCGCGTCCGCCGCAGCGCCTCCAGGTGCGCGCCGCAGCCGAGGAGCTGTCCGAGATCGTGGGCAAGCGAGCGAACGTAAAACCCTGCGCTCGCCGCGACGCGCAGCCGGAGAAGGCCGCTCGCATCGATGCCGGACGGTGCACCGGGCGATCTGGCAGGGTCGATGGCCGACGACCGATGGGCAGCCTCCGATGTCGGAAGGACTTGCAGCTCGCGGACGGTTACCGGCACCGGCTTCAAATCTACCGGCTCGCTCTTGCGCGCCTTGGCATACGCCGCGACGCCAGCCACCTTCTTCGCCGAATAAGGCGGCGGCGTCTGCAGGAACGAACCGCGGAACTTGTCGAGAACCTTCTCGAGCTCCACGTCCATCGGCCATCGGCGATCCGCCGTCGCGCATCGAACGCCATCGCCAAGCGATGCCGCATCGTAGGTACGCGTGGCGATGCCGAGCCGTACATCCGCGATGTACTCCTTCTCGTCGGCAGCCAGGAACCGCGCCAGTCGCGTGGCGTGTCCGACGAGGATCACGAGCAGGCCGGTGGCCAGCGGATCGAGCGTGCCGGTGTGGCCGACGCGCGTCGTCTTCAGCAGTCGCCGCGTGAACCCGACGATGTCGTGGGAGGTCGGGCCTGACGGCTTGTCGACAAGCAGCGCGCCGGAGAGGAGGGGGTCAATTTCCAACTACACAACTCCCAATTCCCAATTGAGTCCCAAGTATCAAGCGCCAAAACCCAAAGTCAAAGGCCGAATCAGACTTTTGGATTTTCAGCCTTGGCTTTTCAGCCTTGGATTTTGGGCGTTGGAATTTGGGCGTTAATTGGGGTTTGCGGAGTTGTGGAGTTGTGGAGTTGTGGAGTTGCGGAGTTGTGGAGTTGTGGAGTTGTGGAGTTGTAAAAGCTGGCCGGCTTCCTCACCTGACCTGCTGCGCGATGTCTATGGCCTCCGCGATCTCGTTGAGGATCGGATCGCGCACCGCTTCCACCGGTCCGCGCAGCTTGAAGCCGGCGGCGTTCTTGTGTCCGCCGCCGCCGTGCCGCGCCGCGATCGCGCGCACGTCGACGTCGTACTTCGAGCGCATGCTGACGTGGATGTCGCCGTCGGCGCCGGTCTTGAAGAACACCACCGCGTGGATCTCGCGCGCGGTCAGCGGCAGGTTGATCAGGCCTTCGGTATCGTTGTAGGTGGTGCCGGTCGCGTTCATGATCTTGTCGTCGAGATACATCACCGCCAGCCGCCCGTGGTCCACGAGATCCATCTGCGCCAGAAGAGCGCCAATCAGCTTCAGCTTGCCGAAGCTGTTCTGGTCGAAGACGCGGCGGGCCATCGCCGCCGGGTTGACTCCGGCTCTCACGGTGCGCTGGCAGATCTCGAACGTCTTCGGCGTGATGTTCGAATAGTGAAACGATCCGGTGTCGGTCAGGATTGCCAGGTAGATGTGCGTCGCGATCTCGATGGTCAACGGCACCCCCAGCGCGTCGATCAGGTCGAAAACCATCTCGCCGCAGGCGGCGGCGCCGAGATCGATCCAGTTCAGGTCGGCGTAATAGGTGTTCCCCTGATGGTGGTCGATGTTGATGGTGAAGCGCCCCTCGAGGCCGGTGACGCCGGTCCGCTTCAGATCCCCCGACTCCATCACGATCAGCGCGTCGGCATCCCGCTCGTCGACGCTGCGCGCGATCTCGATGCGATCGACGCCGGGGAAATCCATGTAGTGGTCCGGCGCGGGATCGGCGTTGACGATGCGCACGTCCTTGCCGAGCGCTTCGAGCGCGTAGGCCATCGCCAGCTGCGAGCCGATGGAGTCGCCGTCGGGCCGCGCGTGCGAGGTGATCAGAAAACGTTTGCGCGCGTGAATCGCGTCGCAAATCTCAGTTCTTGGATGGGCTGTCGGACTCGTCGTCATCGGGAGCTGAGCGATCGGCCGCCTCGGCCTTGAGGTCCTGCAGGATCTGCTCGATGCGATCCTGGTGGGCGATGGACTGGTCGTAGAAGAACTGCAGTTCGGGCGCGCGGCGCAGCCGCAGCCGCTGCGCGATCTGCCGCCGCAGGAACGGCGTCGCGCGTCCGAGCGCTTTCGCCGTTTCCTTCAGCGACTTCTCGTCGCCCATTGACGTGTAATAGACGCGCGCGAGCTGGAGGTCGGGGGATACCTTGACCTGCGTGAGCGTGATGAAGCCGACGCCGGGATCGTGCACGTCGCGCGCCAGCAGCGTCGACAGTTCGTCCCGGATTGCCTCGCCGACGCGTTCCGGACGGTTTCCCATCTAGGCGGTCGCCGCGACTCGCTCCACGACGAACGCCTCGATGATGTCGCCGACTTTGATGTCGTTGAACTTCTCGAAGCCGATGCCGCATTCGAAGCCGGCCTTGACCTCGGAGACGTCGTCCTTGAAGCGGCGCAACGATCCGATCCGCCCTTCGTGGATGACGACGTTGTCGCGCAGCAGCCGCGCCTGCGTGTCGCCCGAGCGCGCGATCCGTCCTTCGGTGACCATGCAGCCGGCGATGGTGCCGAACTTCGGCGTTTTGAAGGTGTCGCGCACTTCGGCGCTGCCGATGCGCACTTCCTTGAGCGTCGGTTCGAGCAGCCCCGTCATCGCCTTCTTCATCTCGTCCACCACGTTGTAGATGACCGAGTGGAGGCGGATGTCGACCTTGTCGCGGTCGGCGACGTCGGCGGCGTTGCGATCCGGCCGGACGTTGAAGCCGATGACGATGGCGTTGGACGCGGCGGCGAGCAGCACGTCGGATTCGTTGATGGCGCCGACGCCGTTGTGAATGATGCGGATCTTGACGCGATCGTCGCTCAACTTGGTCAGGGTGTCCGACAGCACTTCCGCGGACCCCTGCACGTCGGCCTTGACGATGATCGGCAGCTCCTTCATGCCGCCTTCGGCCAGCTGTGCCTGCAGCGACTCGAGCGTGAGGCGGGCGCCTTTGGCGCCGAGCGCCTTGTCCTTGGCCTGCATCTGGCGGTACTGCGCGATCTGCCGCGCCTTCGCCGCGTCCTCGAGCGCCTGGAACGTGTCGCCCGGCGCGGGCAGTCCGCCCAGGCCGAGCACTTCCACCGGCGTCGCCGGCGGCGCGCCCTTGATCGACTTGCCGCGATCGTCGATGAGCGCGCGGACCTTGCCGACGATGGTGCCGGCAATGATGGTGTCGCCGACGCGCAGCGTGCCGTCCTGCACGAGGACGGTCGCGACCGGGCCGCGTCCCTTGTCCAGCTTGGCTTCGAGCACGGTGCCAGACGCGTTGCGCTTCGGATTGGCCTTGAGCTCGCTCAATTCGGTGACGAGCAGGACCATCTCGAGCAGCGCCGGGATGTTCTCGCGCTTCTTCGCCGAGACCGGCACGGTGACTGTCTGGCCGCCCCAGTCTTCCGGCACCAGCCCGAGGTCCGAGAGCTCCTTCTTGACGCGATCGGGATTCGCATTCGCCTTGTCGATCTTGTTGATCGCGACGAGAATCGGGACGCCTGCCGCCTTCGCGTGATCGATGGCTTCACGCGTCTGCGGCATGACCCCGTCGTCTGCCGCCACGACCAGGACCACGACGTCGGTCACGCGTGCGCCGCGTGCGCGCATCATGGTGAACGCTTCGTGGCCGGGCGTGTCGAGAAAGACGACGTTGCGATCGCCGACGTTCACCGAGTAGGCGCCGATGTGCTGCGTGATGCCGCCGGCCTCGCGCTCGGCGACGCGCGTCTCGCGGATGGCGTCGAGCAGCGTCGTCTTGCCGTGATCGACGTGGCCCATGACGGTGACGACCGGCGCGCGGGTGACGAGATCCTCGGGCCTGGCCTCCTCAGACTCGACCTGCAGCAGTTCCTCCTCGAACGTCTGCATCTTGACGTCGGCGCCGAACTCGCGGGCGATCATCGACGCGGTCTCGGTATCGACCGTGCTGTTGATGGTCATCATCATCCGCTTGTCCATCAGCTTCTTCAGCACGTCCTTGGCCTTGACGTCGAGCTTGGTCGCGAGGTCCGACACCGTCATGCCTTCCGCGAGCGTGATGGTGCGCGTCACCGGAGGCGGCGCCGCGGCGGAGGGCGCCTG
>JBKPSE010000435.1:0-4377 GCA_046765855.1 Acidobacteriota bacterium
GGTCTGTCGATGTGGCACGCCGGCTCCTCGCAGGTCGTCGTCGTCGGCGATCAAGCAGGGGCGCAGCCCTTGCTCCTCGAACTGTCGCGCCACTACCTGCCGTTCACGGTCGTCATTCCCGTCCGTCCCGGAGACCACCAGTCGGCAATCGCGGCGGCGCTGCCATTCGTCGGAGCGATGTCGGCACGAGACGGCGCAGCGACGGCATTCGTCTGCCGCGACTTTGCCTGCCGCGAACCGGTGACGACTCCCGACACGCTCGGGGCGCAACTGGCCTCCGCGTAACGTATGAGCGGACAGCCGTCACCAGTGCAACTCGCGCTCAATCGCGACCGCACGCGCGCGGCGTTCCGCCTGTTCCATCCCAAGGGAAACATCATCACGGCGGACATGATTCGAGCGCTGTCGCAGGCGCTCGAGCCGTGCGTGCACGATCCACATCTCAGATTGATCACCATCGAAGGCTCTGGCCGCGATTTCAGCTTCGGCGCCAGCATTCCCGAACATGCGCCGGGGGTAATCGATCGCGTGCTGCCCGAAGCACACGCGCTCATTCACGCGCTGCTCGACGTCCCCGCGGTGACCGCCGCGATCGTGCGCGGCCGCTGTTTCGGCGGCGGCTTCGAGATCGCGCTCGCGTGCGATTTCATTTTCGCGGAAGAATCCGCCACGTTCGCCCTGCCCGAGATTGCTCTCGGCGTCTTTCCGCCGGCGGCAAGCGCGCTGCTGCCGGCGCGCGTGGGCACGGCGCGCGCGACCGGCGCGATCCTGACCGGCAGCGTGCGATCGGCGGCGGAGTGGAGGAGCGCTGGATTGCTGGAATCCGTCGTGCCCGACGGTTCGATCGACGCCGCCGTCGATCGCTGGTTCGAGCAGAACCTGAGCAATCGATCGGCGTCGTCGCTTCGTCACGCCACGGCGGCGGTTCGGTTGTCGCTGCGGCAGCACGTGCAGGCCGTGCTGCCCGAGCTCGAGCGGCTATACTTGGCTGACCTGATGGGAACGAGCGATGCCGCCGAGGGGATTGCGGCCTTTCTCGAGAAACGCACACCTTTGTGGACGGACCGGTGAGGATCGATGCAGTTTGACGTCGAGATCGTACTGCGCGAGAGCAATCAGGCGGTGACCGCGCGCGTGGAACACGGCGCCGACCCCGCGGCGTGGCGCGAGGCCGACGTGGAAACGATTCTGAAGCAGATCCTGCTCGCCATGGACCGCGTCAAGAACCCCGGCGACGGCCATCGTCATGTCGCGCTGCGCGGCTTCAGCTGGATTGTCGAGCCGATGGGAGCGGACGTCGTGATCGCGATCGAGATCCCGATGGGTGCGGCGGTGGCCGGGCCGTTCTCGATCGAACAGGAGCGTCTCGACGCCATGATCCGGCGCGTGATCGCCGCCTCCGCACTGCCGGGCCCGACCGTCCATTAATCCCTGACCCGGTGGATCAGGACCGTCACGGGGATTACAAAAACGCGGCCGCGCCGCGCACACGGAAATCGAAATTCGTTGAAATTACCGCCATTCCTGCGCGGCATCCGTATTGCCACCTCAGCCGTGCACCCAGGCTCCGGTTCAGGGCGCTCCCCCCCGAATCATGAAACTACCCTATCGCATCCTCGTGCTCGACGACGACGAGCATACGCTTTCGGGCATCGTCGAACTGCTGCGCGACCAGGGACATCACGTCACCGGCGCGGCCACCTACGATGCTGCCAAGCGGCTGCTCGCGGTCACGGCCTTCGACCTCCTGATTACCGACGTCCGGCTGCGCTCGTTCAACGGCGTACATCTGGTGATGCAGACGCACCACGACCATCCCGAGATGGCGGTGATCATCATCACCGGCTACGAAGACCCGATGATCGAGCTCGAAGCCAATCGCTATCACGCCGATCTCGTACGAAAGCCGATCAAGGCGCAGGAGTTTACCCGCCTGGTCGAGCGCAAATTGAGCACGGTGCGCCGCCAGCGCCGCTGGCCGCGCAAGCGCGTGGTTGGCGGCTTCCGCGTGACGGTGAAAGGGCAGCCTGCCGCGGTTGTCGATGTCTCGTACGGCGGACTGCGGCTGGAGTTCCCGCAAAACGCGTCGCCGCCGCTGCCAGAGACCTTCGACGTCGAGGTCACCGGCATCGGCCTGCACCTCGAGGTCGAACCGGTCTGGTCGGACTCGAGCGGTCCGACAGCCGGGACGGTGATCGGCGCGACGCTGGCCGCTGAGCATACGCCTTCCGCGCGCACCTGGCGTGCCATCGTCGATCGACTGACCGCCTGACCGGCGCACTTCCCGATTACCTGATTTCGTGATTTAAGTAGTGGCGCCATGTTGAAGCGCGCCGTGCTCGTCTCACTGTTGCTCGCTGCGCCGCAGGCGCCGGCGCAGCCGCCGTTTCCCCTGGAAGAGGCCTCGTCGGCGCAGCTGCAGGACTGGATGTCGTCCGGACGCTACACCGCCCGCCAGATCGCGGAGTTGTACCTGCGGCGGATCCAGGAGATCGATCAGCGCGGGCCGCAGCTGCGCGCGGTCATCGAGGTCAATCCCGACGCGCTGGCGGTTGCCGAGGCACTTGACGCCGAGCGCAAGGCGAAAGGGGTGCGCGGCCCGCTGCACGGGATTCCGGTGTTGATCAAGGACAACATCGACACCGGCGACAAGATGATGACGACCGCCGGTTCGCTGGCGCTGGAAGGCTCGCATCCCGCGAAGGACGCCTTCGTCGTCGAGCGCCTTCGCGCCGCCGGCGCCGTAATCCTCGGCAAGACCAATCTGAGCGAATGGGCAAATTTCCGCTCGACGCACTCGTCGAGCGGCTGGAGCGCGCGCGGCGGGCAGGTCAAGAATCCCTACGCGCTCGATCGCAACCCGTGCGGGTCGAGCTCGGGCACCGGCGCAGCGATTGCCGCGAACCTCGCGGCGATCGGCGTCGGTACCGAAACCGATGGATCGATCGTCTGCCCGTCCGGCGCGAACGGACTGGTCGGCATCAAGCCCACAGTAGGGTTGGTCAGCCGCAGCGGCATCATCCCCATCTCGCACACGCAGGACACCGCCGGGCCGATGGCTCGGACGGTCAGCGACGCCGCGCTGCTCCTGGCGGCGATGCGCGGTGTGGATCCGCGCGATCCGGCCAGCCGCGCCTCGGCTCCGCACGTCGACCACGACTACAGCAGGGCACTCGATCCTGGTGCGCTCAAAGGCGCACGCATCGGCGTCGCGCGCAAGCAGTACTTCGGCTACAGCGATGCCGCCGACCGCCTCGTCAACCAGGCGATCGCCGACATGAAAGCTCAGGGCGCGGTCATTGTCGATCCCGCTGACATTCCAACCGCGGCGAAGATGGACGGTTGTGAAATGGAGATCCTGCTCTACGAGTTCAAGGCGGATCTCAACGCCTATCTGGCGTCGCTCGGCGCCTCGGCGCCGGTCAAGAGCTTGAAGGACGTGATTGCGTTCAACGAGCGTGAAAAGGCGCGAGAGATGCCGTACTTCGGCCAGGAGCTGTTCCAGTCGGCCGGGAAGAAGGGTCCGCTGACCACGCCGGCGTATCGCGCCGCGCTGGCCAAATGCCGCACGCTCTCGCGCACGCAGGGCCTCGATGCCGTGATGCGGCGCTACCGCCTCGACGCGATCGTGGCGCCCACGGGCAGTCCCGCGTGGACGACCGATCTGGTGAACGGCGATCACTTCACCGGTGCGAGCTCGACGCCAGCCGCGGTTGCCGGCTATCCGAGCATCACGGTTCCTGCCGGCCAGGCATTCGGACTTCCCGTCGGCATCTCGTTCATAGGGGCCGCGTGGTCGGAAGCGAAGTTGATTGGTCTTGCTTACGCCTATGAACAGGCGACGCACCACCGCAAGCCGCCGTCGCTGGATCGACCGCAGTAACACGGGCCGCCGCGGTCAACCGCGAGAGTGCTAATCGTCGCGAAGCGCGAGCATCGGATCCGCCTGCGTCGCGCGGCGGGCGGGCAATGCGCAGGCGAGGACGGCCACGGTGAGTTCGATCGCCGCGGTCGCGGTCAAGCTGACCGGATCGGCCGCCCCGACACCAAAAAGCCCGCGGGCCAGCAGACGTGCGGCGACGTACGCGAGCGCGAGTCCGACGATGGCCGCCGGCAGCGCGAGGCGGACTCCTTCACGCAGAATCTGGGAAATGACATCAGCGGGACGCGCACCCAACGCGATGCGGATGCCGAACTCGCGCGTTCGCTGCCGCACGGTAAAGTAGGTCACTCCGAAGAGTCCAACGGTCGCCAGCAGCAACGCGAGCGTGCCGCAGGTGACGAAGAATCCGGCCGCCGTCCGCCGCGGCCACATCGGCAGCGCGAGCTTCTCCTCCATCGTTGACACCGATGCCAGCGGCAGCGTTGGAGCGATCG
>JBKPSE010000436.1:0-2670 GCA_046765855.1 Acidobacteriota bacterium
CGCCATGGGCGTGCCGATCTATCAGCCGGACCGCGAAGGGGAAGTCTTGAAGAACGTTCAGGCGGTGAATCACGGGCCGCTCGACCAGCCGGCGATCAAGCGGCTGTTCGAGCGCATCATCGACGAGGCGCGTCATCTCGAACGCATCGCCGACGAAGTACAATCGGACAAACACGAGTGAGAATGCCATGGTCGTAGTCATGCGGGAGCGCGCCAGCGACGCGCAAATCCAGAGTGTCATCGCCAAACTGATCGAAATGGGCTTCGACGTCCACCGTTCGACCGGCGCGCTGCGCACCGTCCTCGGCGCCGTCGGTGGATCGCGCCAGTTCGACACGGCGCTGCTCGAGGTGCTCGACGGCGTCCAGGAGGTGCACCGCATCACCGAGCCGTACAAGCTCGCCAGCCGCACCTTCAAGTCGGACAACACCGTCATCACCATCGACGACGTGCGCATCGGCGGCGACGAGGTGATCGTGATGGCCGGCCCCTGCTCGGCCGAGAGCGAGCAGCAGGTCGAGGCGAGCGCCGCGGCGGTGAAGCGCGCCGGCGCCAAGGTCCTGCGCGGCGGAGCGTTCAAGCCGCGCAGCAGTCCTTACAGCTTCCAGGGCATGGGCGAGGAGGGGCTGCGTCTGCTGCGGAGCGCCGCCGACCGCCACGGCCTCAAGCTGATTACCGAGGTGATGGATCTCAGCCAGATCGAACTGATCGAGAAGTACGCGCACATCCTGCAGGTTGGCGCGCGCAACATGCAGAATTTCACGCTGCTGCGCGAGCTCGGCAAGTCGCGCATGCCGGTGATGGTGAAGCGCGGCATCTCGGCGACGATCGAAGAGTGGCTGCTCTCCGCTGAATATGTCCTCGCCGGCGGCAATCCCAACGTGATGCTGTGCGAACGCGGCATCCGCACCTTCGAGAGCTACACGCGCAATACCTTCGACATCTCCGCCATTCCAGTCGTGCAGCAGCTCAGCCACCTGCCGGTGATCGCGGACCCGAGTCATGGGACGGGTCGACGCGATAAAGTGGCGCCGATGGCGCGGGCCGCTGTGGCGGCGGGAGCCGACGGCCTGATCATCGAAGTGCATCACGATCCCGACCACGCTCTCAGCGACGGCGCGCAGTCGCTGGTGCCGTCGCAGTTCGATCGGCTCATGGCCGAACTCCGCATCATCGCGCCGGCAATCGGCCGCAGCATCTGCCTCGAGCCGGTGGCGCGCCGGGGGTGGGGCGTCTGAACCCTCCATTTCCGCGGATCGCGATCGTCGGCGTCGGTCTGCTTGGAAGTTCGGTCGCCAAAGCCGCAACGCGGCGCTGGCCCGGGGTCGAGATCATTCCCATCGAAGTCGGAGACAGCGCGGCGAAGACCGCGCGCGCCGATCTCGTCGTGCTTGCCGCGCCCGTCCTCTCCAACATCGCCCGGCTCGCCGAACTGCCTGCACACGTCGGCCCCGACACCATCGTCACCGACGTCAGCAGCACCAAACGGTTGATCGTTGCGGCCGCGAGCGCGCTGCCGGGATTGATTTTCATCGGCGGACATCCGATGGCCGGGAACGCGCGCGGCGGCGCGGCGCACGCACGCACCGATCTCTTCGATGGTCAGCCGTGGATCCTGACGCCGTCAGCGGGACAGACGAACGCGATGGAACGGCTCGAAGAGTTCGTCATCGGACTCGGCGGCGTGCCGCACATCATGACCCCGGAGCTCCACGACCGCTTCGTCGGCGCCGTCAGCCACCTGCCGCAGCTCACCGCCAGCGCCCTGATGCACGTCGTCGGCAAGCTGGCCGGCGATGCCGGTCTCGAGCTCGCCGGGCGCGGGCTCGACGACGCGACGCGGCTCGCGGCGAGTCCGGCGGATGTCTGGAAGGACATAGCGGCGACCAACCGGGATGTGCTTCAGGACGCGCTCGATGCGCTGATCGCGACGATGATGGAGATGCGCGATACGCTGGAATCCGGCGAGGCGATCGAGACCGTCTTCGCCTCCGCCTGCCGCTGGCGCGACGCGCTCGATCGCCTGCGGTAACGATGGCGACGGCACGCAGAGCGGTACGCACCTATCTGCAGATGACGGAGCCGTCGCAGCTGTCGGTCTCGCTCGCGCCTGCAGGCGAGATCACGCTGACCCGCGAGCAGAATTATCCGCCTTCATTGTGGCGGCGGCTCTACACCGAAGTGGGCCGCGACTATCACTGGGTGGACCGTCTCGGGTGGACGGACGAAGAGATCGCCGCCTACCTTGGCGATCCCGCGCTCGAGCTCTGGGTGCTTCGCGACGCGGGGGAGACGGCCGGGTACTTCGAACTGCGCAGCCACGACGATGGAGCCGTCGAGGTTGCGTATTTCGGTCTGCTGCCGGCGTCGATCGGCCGCGGCCTCGGCAAGTACCTGCTGACGCGCGCAGTTCAGCGTGCGTGGGAGCGCGGGGCGACGCGCGTATGGCTGCACACCTCGTCGCTCGATCACTCCTCGGCGCTGTCCAACTATCTGGCCCGCGGTTTCAGCGTGTGGAAACAGGAGACATACGACTACTGAACGATCGTCAGGCGGAAGCGCCCGCCGAGCGTCAGGAGTGCCTGGCGCGGCGCGGACGAGGCCTTCGCCGGAACGGTGAAGTGCACATCGGTGTCTCCTGACACGATCTGGTGCAGGCGCGGGAATTCC
>JBKPSE010000437.1:0-6171 GCA_046765855.1 Acidobacteriota bacterium
TTCTTCTACTGGGAGTTCCACGAGCGCGGCTTTCAGCAGGCCGTTCGAATGGGCAAGTGGAAGGCCGTAAGACTTGCCAAGGACGCGCCGCTCGAGCTCTACGACCTCGACGTCGATCCGCGCGAAGAACGCAACGTCGCCTCAGCGCATCCCGAGGTCGTCCAGAGGATCGAGACCTACCTGCGCACTGCAAGGACGGACAGCCCGATCTGGCCGATAAAGTAGCGCGCCCGCCTGATGCGCCGGCGGCGTTACTCGTTCTGCAGCGGCTCTTCCTGGAAATCGACGCGCGTTTGCGGCAGATGCTCCAGCAGGCGGCCGCATGCATTCCACCGCAGCAGCGCATCGTCGTTGTGCGCGGGTCGAATCGCTTCGGCGCGCTCGAAGAAGGCCATCGCCTCGCGCAGCCATTCGCTGGCGCCGCCGGCGGCGTACCGATCGCGCTCGAGCGCTGCCTTGGCGCGGCGTTCGCGCAGCAGTCCTGAATAATAGAGACGATCGTATTCGTCGTTCAGGCGCGCCACGTATTCGTCGGCGCGCGCCCCGGCGGTCCGCGACGAGGACGTCTGCTCGCGGAACTGATCGGACAGCGCCAGCACCAGAGTGACCAGCGCCTCCTGGTTGTCCGGCTCGATCTGAAGAATGTCGAGGCAGATGCTCTCCGCTTCTCCCGGCTCGTTCAGCAGCCGGTAACGCTCGGCTTTCATCAGCGCCGCGGGAATGGCGTCTTTCGAGATCGGCTTGGGCTGAAACATGGCGCCTCCTTCAGGATTTGAAGACGCGCAGGAGGCGGGTCAGCGGGTCATAGAACCGGTCGACGACGCGCTCCTTGAGCGGAATGATCGCATTCTCGGTGATCGTGATGTGTTCCGGACAGACCTTGGTGCAGCAGCGGGTGATGTTGCAGTATCCGACGCCGTGCTGGTCCTTCAGCTCGGGCACGCGGTCGGCCGCGTCGAGCGGATTCATTTCCAGCGCCGCGGCATAGGTGAGGAAGCGCGGACCGATGAAACGGTCGTGCATCTTGTGATCGCGCAGGATGTGGCAGACGTCCTGGCAGAGAAAGCATTCGATGCACTTGCGAAATTCCTGAACCCGATCGACGTCCTGCTGGCGCATGCGCCAGGTGCCGTCCGGCGCGTCGGCGCGCCGCGCCGTGAACGGCGTGATCGTCTTTTTCACGCGAAAGTTCCACGACACGTCCGTCACCAGATCCTTGATCAAAGGAAAGGTGCGCATCGGCTCGACGGTGATCGGCGAGAGCAGGTCGAGCGTATTCAGCCGCGTCATGCACATCAGCTTCGGGTTGCCGTTGATTTCCGCCGAACATGATCCGCACTTGCCTGCCTTGCAGTTCCAGCGCACCGCGAGGTCCGGCGCCTGTGTCGCCTGAATCTGATGAATGGCGTCGAGAACGACCATCCCCGGAACGACGTCGACCGAGTAGTCGGCGAAGTGACCACCAGCTTCATCGCTGCGCCACACCTTGAACGCCGCTTCGGTCATACCTTCTGTTCCTCGATGATCTGTTTCAACTCCGCCGGCATCGGCGGCAGCGGTTCTCGGCGCACTTCCATGCCGCCGTCGGATCTCTTGCGGGTGACGATGTTGAACGTCGCGTATTTCGGGTCCTTCTCGGGGAAATCCTCGCGGAAGTGTCCGCCGCGGCTTTCCTTGCGTTCGAGTGCGGAACGCGCGATCGCTTCCGACACGGTGAGCAGGTTTTTCAGATCGATCGCCGTGTGCCAGCCGGGATTGTACTCGCGATGGCCGGTGATTCCGGCGCGCGCGGCGCGCTGTTTCAACTGTGCCAGTTCGGCGAGCGCCTGCTGCATTTCGCTCTCCGTACGGACGATGCCGACCAGGCTCTGCATCATGTCCTGCAGCGCCGCCTGCACGGTGTACGGATTCTCCGCTCCGGCCGCGCGCTCGAAGGGCTGCAATGCGTCTTTCATCGCCCGCTCCGCCGCCGCGCCGTCGACAGCCGCCCGCTTGTTGTCTTTCGCGAACCTGGCGGCATGCTCGCCGGCTCGCTTGCCGAACACGAGCAGGTCCGAGAGCGAATTACCCCCAAGGCGATTGGCGCCGTTGATGCCCGCCGCGCATTCTCCCGCGGCGAACAAGCCGGGAATCGTCGACATCTGCGTATCGGAGTCGACGCGAATGCCGCCCATGATGTAATGCGTCGTCGGGCCGACTTCCATCGGCTCTTTCGTGATGTCGATGTCGCCCAGCTCCTTGAACTGGTGATACATGCTCGGGAGCTTGCGCTTGATGTGCGCCTCTGCGCCCGACAGCTTCTTGTGGATCCAGGCGATGTCGAGGAAGACGCCGCCATGCGGGCTGCCGCGCCCCGCCTTGACCTCGCGCATGATGCAGCGCGCGACGTGATCGCGCGTGAGCAGCTCGGGCGGACGCCGCGCGCTCTTGTCGCCCTGCGTGTAGCGCCAGCCCTCTTCCTCGTTGTCCGCGGTCTGGCTGCGATAGGCCTCGGGGATATCCTCGAACATGAAGCGGCGGCCTTCCTTGTTCAAAAGGATGCCGCCTTCCCCGCGCACGCCTTCCGTGACCAGGATTCCCTGCACGCTCGGCGGCCAGATCATGCCGGTGGGATGGAACTGGATGAACTCCATGTCCATCAACTCGGCGCCAGCCTGATACGCCAGCGCGTGGCCGTCGCCCGTGCCTTCCCAGCTGTTGCTGGTGATCCGATACGCGCGCCCGGCGCCGCCGGTCGCCAGCACCACGGCAGCCGCATTGAAGACCTTGAACCGCCCGCGCTCGCGCTCGTAGCCGACCACACCAGTCGCGCGGCCGTCGGAGACGAGCAGGCTGACGACGGTGAATTCCATGTGGACGTCGAGGCCGCGGTGGACGCCCTGATCCTGGAGCGTACGAATCAGCTCGAGGCCGGTGCGATCGCCGACGTGGGCCAGCCGCGGATAACGATGGCCGCCGAAGTTGCGCTGCAGGATACGGCCATCCTTGGTGCGATCGAAGACGGCGCCCCACGCTTCCAGCTCGCGCACGCGATCCGGCGCTTCTTTCGCGTGCAGTTCGGCCATGCGCCAGTTGTTGACGTACTGCCCGCCGCGCATCGTGTCGGCGAAATGCACCTTCCAGCTGTCGCGATCGTCGACGTTGGCGAGCGCCGCGGCGACGCCCCCTTCCGCCATCACGGTGTGCGCCTTGCCCAGCAGCGATTTGCAGATGAGGCCGACCTTCACGCCGGCCGCCGACGCTTCAATTGCTGCGCGCAGCCCTGCGCCGCCGGCGCCGATTACGAGGACATCGTAGTCAAATGTTTCGATCATTTAATCCGGTGGGCTCTGCCAGCATCCGACGTCGCTGCGCACTCGCTCACGTTCTTCGCTCCTGTCAGAGGAGCCGGTAGTCCGTCCAGATGCCCATCGAGCACAGGCGGACGTAGAGATCGGCGAAGCCGACCCAGAACAGACTGAGCCAGGCAAAGAGCTGATGTTTGCGGTTCATCGCCGAGCACGCGTTGTAGCAGCCCCAGCGCACGGCGTTGGCCGATACTTCGTCGTTGCGGCCGCCAATCAGATGCCGCAGGGAGTGGCAGCTGAACGTGTAGCTCGCGAGCAGCGCGGTGTTGATCGTGATCACGAGACTGCCGACGCCGATGCCGAACCCGTCCGCGAAGCGGAAGGACGAAATGGCGTCGTAGGTCAGGATGGCGATGAACAGCAGACCAAGGTAGAGAAAGTAGCGGTGCGCGTTCTGCAGGATCAAGGGAAACGAGCGCTCCCCCCAGTACGATTTGCGGGGCTCGCCCACCGTGCAGCCCGGGGGATCCTGCCAGAACGCCTTGTAGTAGGCGCCGCGGTAGTAGTAACACGTGAAGCGGAATCCACCGGGCGCCCAGAGAATCAACAGGGCCGCCGAGAACGGCAGCGCGCCGGGCCACCAGGCGGGCTTGGGACCGAACCAGGCGTGCGGTCCCTCGCCGAACAGCAGCGGCGAGTAGAACGGCGAGAGGTACGGGCCGTATTCGTAGTGGGTGCCCTGAAAGGCAGCCCACGTGGCGTAGACGACGAATGCGGAGAGGGCGAGGAAGACGGCGAGCGGCTGAAACCACCAGAAGTCCCGCCGTGTCGTCTCGCCGAATCTGCGCTGGATGAGCGGCAGCGCCTGAGCCATGCGGCGCTAACGATACTTGAGTTGGGTGTCGAGGGCAATCCTGCCGCTACTCGTCATCCACTCTCTCCAGCGGCGACTCCGCCGGACCGGCCAGGACCTTGCCCGTCGGCGTGAAGCGCGAGCCGTGGCACGGACAGTCCCAGGTGCTCTCGGACTCGTTCCACTTCACATGACATCCCATGTGCGTGCACACGGGAGACAGCAGCGTCGTCGCGCCACGCTCGTTGCGGTAGGCGGCGACCTTCTTGCCGGCGACTTCGACGATGCGTCCTTCGCCGCGGCGGACCGCCCGCAGTGACTTCGCATCAGGGCCGACGAAGCGATCGCGAATCAGGTAATAGGGGTAGTCGACGTTCTCTTTGATGTAATCCCACGTACCGCCGCGCACTTTGGTTCGGGACGGATCGAAGAGATCGCGCCATGGATTGCGGCGTTGCATCGCGCAATCGTGCGCCATCATGCCGGCGAGCGTGCCGAAGGTCATGCCGTTGCCGGCGTAGCCGGTGGCGGCGAACTGGTTCTTCGCCGTCTCGCCGATGAAAGGCAGCCCGTCGTTGGTTTCGATCACCTGTCCGGACCAGCGGTGAGTGATTGCAAAGTCCGGCAGCACACGGCGGACCGTCGCTTCGAGCTCGCGGTAGCACTGCTCTTCGTTCTCTGCCTGCCCGGTCTTGTGATCGCGGCCGCCGAAGATTGCGTAGTCGAATCCGCGGTGCGAATCGATGCGAAGGTAGTTATACGGATCCGACGTATCCCAGTACGAGGCCTCGGGCACCAGGTCCTTGGGCAGACGGCCGCCGAGCACGTAAGAGGTATACAGATACAACTTCGTCTGCAGCCCCAGGGCACTGGCAATATTCGTGTTGCCCATGAGCGGGGTGTGCGTGGCAATGACGATGAATCCGCAGGAGATGGTGTGGCCGTGCGCCTTCACGCTCAGCGGCTCGTCGCAGACTTCCTCCGATTCGGTATGCTCGAAGACGTGCGAACCGCCGCCGTCCACCAAGGCTGCGAGGCGGGACAGGTACTTGCGCGGATGAAACTTCGCCTGGCCACCGTACTCCACCCCCGGCGTCGCGAAGAACGGGACGCTGTCGACGTAGCGGGCCTCGAATCCCAGATCGTCGGCAAGTGCCGCCTCGTCCTGCAGCTGCCGATTCGTCCGTTCGTCGACAGCTTCGCCGATCGGCGCATGTTTGTAGCCGTTGACCCACGTCCACTCGCAGTCGATCTCTTCGCGGCGGACGATGCGATCGATCTGTTCGATGGCGGCAAGACCCGCGT
The DNA here is from genome assembly GCA_046765855.1 of Acidobacteriota bacterium. Taxonomy (GTDB): domain Bacteria; phylum Acidobacteriota; class Vicinamibacteria; order Vicinamibacterales; family 2-12-FULL-66-21; genus JAICSD01. Next base: position 5,446 of record JBKPSE010000437.1, read on the forward strand.
CCCATGCCGCCCAGGCGTGGTCGCGGCCGAAGTGTTTGACCAGCTCGGAGAGGTCGACGTCGGTGACGCAGGTCACATGCGCGGTGGTCAAACTCGAGTCGACGCCGCCGCAGCGGCGCCGATCGATCACCGCGACCCGCTGTCCGCTCCGTTTGAGAAGGTAGGCCGCTGTCAGTCCGGTGATCCCTCCGCCGATCACGACCGTATCTACGGTCAGGTTGCGATCGAGCGTGGGGAAACGGGGTACCGTAGACGACGAGGCCCAGTAGGATTGCGTATCCAGCTCTGCCGATTTCATCGCCTCTCCTCCGGCGAAGGCTTCAGCAATCGCCCGGCCAGCCCGGAACGCGCCATTTCATGAGCGCCCTGCGGATTGGCCGCAGCTACTGGCTGGATGCGTTCAGCGGCGCGACACCGCGTCATCCTTCACTACACGGCGACCACCGCGCCGACATTGCCATCGTCGGCGGCGGGATCACCGGCTGTGCCGCGGCGCTGCTGTTCGCCCGCGCCGGCGCACGCGTGCTGCTCGTCGAGTCGCAGCAGCTCGGACGCGGCAGCACCGCGGCGAGCACCGCCTTACTGATGCAGGAGCCCGACATCGACTTCCGGGATCTGTCGAAGCGATACGGCAAGGCGAGCGCGACGCGCATCTGGAATTGTTGCCGGGCCTCGGTAGTCTCGATGCGGCGAATGCTGCGTGAGCTGCGCGCACCGGCGCTGCAC
>JBKPSE010000438.1:0-3139 GCA_046765855.1 Acidobacteriota bacterium
CGTGCATCCCGTGCGGAAAGATCATCGTCCCCGCGCCGAAACTCTTGACCAGCGTGCCGCCGGCATCGAACTTCAGAATCGGATCGAGCGTCGAACCCAGGCAGGTGTTCGCGCCGCATCGTTCGCCAACCCAGATGGATCTGCCGTCGCGATCGACGGCGACGGCGCTCGTGGATCCCCAGGTGCGCCCGTCGGGCATCTTGAAATAGTTCTCGATCGTCGCGTACGGGTTCGGCAGATCGTTGGTCGGCTCGCTCGGCGCCTGCGCCCACAGCGCAAGCGCCAGCATCAACGCGACACTTGCTTTGGCCATACCGTGCCCTGCTCCATCCGCGTCACCGATGCGAGCCCCTTGTAGACGAACTTCTGCAGCCGTCGCCCCTCGTAGGTCTCGGTCGTGTAGAGGTTGCCCTTCGAGTCGAGCGCGATGCTGTGCACCGCGAAGAACTGCCCCGGCTGCCGTCCGCCGTCGCCGAAGCTGGTGAGGACTTCCATCGAGGCGCGATCAATCACGTAGATCTTCTCGTTCTTGCCGTCAGCCAGGAACAAATACTTCTGCTGCGCGTCCTTCGAGAACGCGATGTCCCACACCGAGCCGTCACCGAGAGTATTGGTGGCGATGAATTTCTCCTTCACGAACGTGCCGTCCGGCTTGAAAACCTGGATCCGATCGTTCGGCCGATCGCAGACGTAGACGAGGCCGTCGTTGGACAGCTCGGCGCAGTGGACCGGAGAACGAAACTGCTTGATCGGCGGGACCTTCGGATCGTAGGGACCGAAGTTCGTGTCCTCGGGCTTGTTGCCGTAGGCGCCCCAGTAACGCTTGAACTTGCCGGTGTCGGCGTCGATGACGACAACGCGCTTATTGCCATAGCCGTCGGCGATATACGCCTCGTTGGTCTTCGCGTCGACGAAGATCTTGGCGGGACGGCCGAAGTTCTCGGTGTCGTTGCTCCCCTTGTTCTGGCCCGGCTTGCCGAACTGCATCAGGAACTTTCCCGCTTTAGTGAACTTCAGCACGTGCGCGTCGGTGCCTTCGTTGGCGCCAATCCACACGTTTCCCTTGTAGTCGACGGTAATGCCGTGGTTGGATGCCGGCCAGTCGTAGCCTTCGCCTGGTCCTCCCCAATGGCCGACGACGGTGCCTGACGGATCGAATTCGAGGACGGGCGGCGCCTTCACACAGCATGACGCCGTCGGTGGATTCTGGCTCGCGGCCGCCTCGTTGGCGCCCAGCAGGTTGTCGCGGTGCACGATCCACACGTGGTCCTGATCGTCCACGGACAAGCCGATCGTCTGGCCGAGCACCCAATGGTTCGGCAGCTTCTTTGGCCAGAGCGGGTCCACCTCGTAACGCGGGGCCATCACAGTGGACTTCGCCTGCGTCGCCGCCGCGCGGGCGACGACGCGTTCGAGCGCTGTCAGCCCGACGATCGCGCTGGCAAACGACAACGCGATGAACACCTGACGACCTTCCGCCTGGAGTCGGAAGCCTCTCACGCGCTTCATCAACGCCTCGCTCCTTTCGGCAGAAACTTCTGCACGCGTTTCCCTTCGAGTGTTTCACCGGTGTAGACGTTGCCGCGCGAATCGACCGCGACGCTGCCGACACTGTAGAACGTGCCCGGATACCGGCCGCCGTCGCCAAAGCTGCCCACGGTCTCGAGCGTGTCGCGGCGGAGCACGAAGATCTTCTGATCGTGCCCGTCGGCGACGAACAGAAAGCGCTGCTGCGGATCGCTCGACAGCGCGACATCCCACACCGATCCGGTGCCGAGCGTCTCTTTTGCGACGACGCCCTGCCTCAGGAATTTTCCTGTCCTGTCGAACGCCTGCACGCGGTTGTTGCCGCGATCGCAGACGTAGACCGTTCCGTCCTTCGCCAGCTCGACGCAGCTCACGGTCTTGAACTCACCGTCGCTGCCGCCCCACTGCCGTTTGAACGCGCCGCTGGCCGCGTCGAACACCGCGATCCGATGGTTGACGAATCCGTCCGCGACATAGACCTCTTTCGCCGCCGCGTCGATGGCGACGGCCGCGGGGCGATCGAGCGCGGTCTGGCTGTCGTTGCCGCCCGGCGCTCCAGCCTTGCCGATCTGCAGAAGAAATTCGCCCGTGCGAGAGAACTTGAGCACGTGCGCGTCGTGCGGCTTGGCCGGCGCGGCCGTGCCACGTCCGGCGGTCGTCGTGGTCGAGGCGCCGCCGGTGCGTCCGCGGCCTGCGGTCGCATTGGCGCTGCCGGGTATCTCCGGTGGTCCGGCTGCGGTGATCCACACGGACTGCGCATCGACTGCAATACCGCCGGGGGACACGGGCCAGTCGTATTTGTCGCCTGCTCCGCCCCAATGGCTGACGAGCGTGCCGGCCGCATCGAATTCGAGCACCGGCGGGGCGGGAACACAGCACTCGTCGGCGGTCTTGGGATTGGTCGCCGCGCCGATCTCAGTACGCGCGGTCATCGAGTCGTAGCCGCGATGCACGACCCAGATGTGGTCCTGCGCGTCCACCGCAACCCCCGTGACCGATCCCAGGAGCCAGTGGTTCGGCAGCGGCTTGGGCCAGAGCGGATCGACCTCGTAGGTGGGCGGCGTCTGTGCGCCGGACGTGAGAGTGAAGACGCTGAGAACGGCGAATGCACTCGCGGCAACGATTCTCTTCATAGGCCTCATGGCTTCTGACTTCGGCATAGCTCTTCTGCGTAGTGGCAACGCTCGTTGCGCAACCGGCCTGGTCGGCTCGAAGCTGAGAGCGGAACGCCGAGAGCTGACTGGTCGCGCAGTATACTCCGCGCCGTGAGGTTCTTTCGGCAGATAGCGCTGGCGCTGATCGTGCTGGCTCCGACCGCGGCACAGGCGCACGACATCCCCGCCTCGGTCGTCGTACAGATGTTCGTGCGGCCGCAGGGGACGCAGCTGCACGTCCTGGTCAGGGTGCCGCTGGCGGCCATGCGCGACGTCGAGTTTCCTCTGGGGCCGGACGGCGCGCTCGACCTGCCGAAAGCCGAGGCGAAGCTCGCCGACGCCGCCCGCCTCTGGCTGGCGAACGACATCGTCATGTTCGAGGGAAACCGGCGGTTGCCACCCGGCCAAGTCGCCGCGGTGCGCGCTGCGTTGCCGTCCGATCGAACGTTCCTCACGTT
>JBKPSE010000439.1:0-5326 GCA_046765855.1 Acidobacteriota bacterium
GTCGTCCGACCGACGAGCCGGTCGTCCTCGCATGGATGCCGGCGGCGTCAATCTACTTTCACGATCCCGATGGGCACCTGTTGGAGTACATCGCGATGCTGGCTGAAGACCCGCGCCCGGATGGCGGGGTCCTGACGTGGCATGAGTGGACACAGCGTTGAGCTGAGGCGCCGGAATATTTTGCTCGCACGCGGGTATTCCCAACGCTGAAGGAGAACGTCATGTTGAAATTCAAAGTGTTGGGTGTGGCGCTCGGGGCCCTCGCGGTCGCGGCTGCCACGGCGGGGGTTTACGCGAGCGGCCACCGCCGCACGCTCGTCGTCACGATGACCAACGACCAGGACTCGAACGAGATCAAGGTCTACGACGCCGAGAGCCATGCGCTGCTCCAGACGCTGGCGACGCACGGCAAAGGTGGCGCCGGAGGCAACGCGCGAGGAATCAAACAGTACAACGGCGGCCTCGTGGCGGCCGTGAACAACGGATCGGGCAGCGTCGCTCTGTTCAGGCGGGACGGGGACGCGTTGAAATTCGACAAGGTCATCCAGACGACCAGCGCACCCGTCAGCGTGGATTTCGGCAATGACCATCTGTATGTCGCAGGGGCGACGACCGTCGATTCGTTCGTGCTTCGCGAAAACTCCGTCGAATGGCTCGATGGAACGACCAATCTCGCGGTGGCGGGTGGTGGAGCTCCGGCCGCAGGTGAGACCTCGCAGGTCGGCGTCATCAGCGCCGAGCAATTACTGGTCACGATCAAGACAGATCCGACTCCCGGCACGGTTGATGTCGTCGCCCTCCATCGGGGCAGGGTCACGGGTGTGGCCCCCACCGCCGTATCAGCGCCTCAGGGGTCGTTGGCGCCATTCGGCTTCTCGATCTACCCAGACGGTACCGCGCTCATCACGCTGGCGCACTCCAACCAGGATGGATTATTCCGCGACGGGGCGTTCGCGTCGGTCGTGGGAGCCGGCCAGGTCGCATCGTGCTGGACGACGCGCGTCGGCAAATACGTCTTCGTTGCCAACACCGCGAGTCGGACAATCAGCCGCCTGATCGGGACGGGGAGCAACATCTTCGTCGATGCGGAAAGCGCTGCACAGGTGCCGACGGGATCGCCGACGGACATGGATGCGGATTCCGGCGTGCTCGGAGTCATCGATCATGGCGCCGGCCAGTCGCACCTGTCGATTTTTTCCTACAACGTGTTTGGCGAGCTCGCACCCGCCGGTGCAACGATTACTGTCGGCGCTGCAAACGCGAATGGCGTGGCGATTCTTGCGCCACCTGATCGCGAAGCGAACTGAAGGCCGGCCGGAGAGTTGGGGTTTGGGAACGGTTACTGTGGGCCGTTCCCGGTCTTGTATACAGACGCAGGGTCAGAATGACAACGGCTTGCGAACGCGGCCGCTAAGCGGGGCTTGTCCGTGTCCGGGCGCTGCAGGGCGCCGATCGGCTACTGCGAAAACCGAGATCACTCGTCGCGCAAGGCTTCCGTCGGCTGCACCGCGAGCCCGCGGCGGGCCGGGGCCACTGCGGCGATCAAACCCACGACGACCATGACGGCCACGACGCTCGGCACGAGAGCGAGCGTGTTGCCGCCGGCGATCGCCCCCTCGGCGAGCCAGTCGAGCGTTGCCGCGACTGCGATCCCGAGCGCCACGCCGGCGCCGAGCTGCGTCGCCGCACGCCTGAAGATCCCGGCGAGAATGCGGCGCGCATCCGCGCCGAGCGCCGCGCGGATGCCGATCTCGCGCCGCCGTCTCGCCACGGTGAACGACATCATCGCGTAAATCCCCGCCGCCGAGAGCAGCAGCACGCTGCTCATCACCACGATGATCGCCATCGCCATCAGCCGCAGGAACTTCTGGCTGTTGTTCCACGTCTCGACGACGCCCTCGACGGTCTCCAGGCGCAGGCCCGGATGCACGGTCGCGGCGATCTGCCGCAGCCGCGCCGTCAATTGTGGCGACGGACTGCCACTGAGCCGCAGGATCATCGTCGACATGCGGCCTGTGCCTGGACGCCCGGGATGGAAGACGCGCGGCAGCGGTCCCAGCGGCGACGGGCCGTTCGGAGCGGTGAAGTCCGTGGAAAACGCCGGCACGACGCCGACGATCTCGTACCAGGGACTGTTCGTCATATCGCCTTCGTACGACGCGCTGTAACGAATGCGCCGGCCGATCACGTTGCCCCCGACCTTCTGCACAAAGTTGTCGTCGACGATGACGGCCGTCGGCTGCGGGCGCACGTCCGCCTCGCTGAAGCCGCGGCCGGCGATGACAGGGATTTCGAAGACGTCGAAGAGATTGGGCGCGACTTCGCTGGGGCGCGCCGCGACGATTGGGCCTCTCGCCGTCGTCATCGCCGCCGTCGCCGTGGACGCGTCCTCGACCTCGAATGAGCCGAAGCCCTCCTGGCCGGGAAAGCTGTTGGTGAACGTGATCGCTGCGATCTCGGGATCGGCGGCGAGCCGCTGCGCCAGCGCGGTGGTCAGCTCGGGCAGCCGGTTGTCGACGCCTTGCGCGCGTCCCTCACGCGAGAACCCAATCGACGCGCGCACGAGCCCGTTGGCGCCGACCGCCGGGCGCTTCGCCGCCAGGCTGAAAAACTGCGCGCCGGCGTACAGCGCCAGCGGCAGCAACGCCACCGCGACGGCGACCTGGAGAACGATCATCGCGGTCCACATCGCTCCCAGTTGCGCGCCATTGGCGCGCGTGCCGAAGTACTGGAGGCCGCGCTGCACACGCTTGCCGGTGGCCTTGAGCGCCGGGATGACGCCGGCGATGACGGCGGCCAGAATCGCGAGCGCGGTGACGTAGAGAATCACGGTCGGCGTCAACGAGAAATCGAGCAGGACGAGGAGCCGGCTGGCGCCGTCCCCTTCGCTTTCGACGGCGCCGACGAGCATGCCCAGCGCCACCTTGGCGATCGCCAGCCCGACGACAGCGGCGATCACCGACGGCACCAGCGCTTCCACGAACAACTGCGAGACGACGCGGGCGCGGCTGGCCCCGAGCGCGGTGCGTACCGCGATCTCACCCAGGCGCGTCGCCGTGCGCGCGTAGACCAACACGGCGACATTGATGGCGACGACCAGGAGCAGCACGCTGAGGCCAAACTGGAACGCGCGCATCGCCAGCTCCATCTCGGGCCCCTGAATGCCGATGAACGCGTGGGTGTAACCGATCACCCGCGCCCGTCGGTCGCTGCGGCCGTTGGGCTGCGCGGCGGCCATGCGATCGCCGATCGTGGCCACTTCCGCGCGCGCTTGCTTCATCGAGAAGCCGTCGGCCAGCCGGCCGAAGACGAACAGGCGATCGTCGGCGATGTCGGGCGAGACGTAGAGCGGGACCCAGTACTTGTAGTTGATAGGAAAGCCGAAGCCCTGCGGCATGACGCCGACGATCGCATGGACCGTGTCGTCCAGTCGCAGCGTGCGCTCGAGAATCCGCGGGTCGCCCCCGAAGCGCCGCTGCCACTCGTCGAAGCCGATGACCACGACCGGCGATGCTCCCGGCCGCTCGTCGTCCTCGGTCAGCACGCGCCCCATCACCGGTGGGATGCGGGCGACGCGGAAGCCGGAGGCCGTCATGGCGGCGACCTCGACGACATCGATACGCCCCTCGGCCGCCAAATTGCGTCGCTGGTCGCGGAAGGTCCCGAGGTCGCGCACCGTCTTCAGCTCGTCGCGCCACTGGAGAAACTCCGCGCCCGACGCGTTGTCGGTACCGCCACCACCGACCTTGCGAATCGAGACAATCCGCGCCCCTTCCGGGAGCGGGAGCGACGAGTCGAGCCACGTGCCGAGCACGGTGAAGTAGCCGGCGCCGATGGCGATCGCGACTGCCATCCCGATCACCGACACCAGCGACAGGCCCGGATACTTGACGAACATGCGCAGCCCGAGCTTCACGTCGAGCCACGAGATGCGCCACAGGGTTCGACGCTGTTCCGACGCGCGGTCCGCCGCGAGCATCGGGGCACACGCGTCACGCACGCGGGTCGGGTCACCGAACCGCTCGGCGGCGGCCCGGCGCGCCTCCTCGGGGTTCATGCCGCGGTTCTCGTAGTCACGCGTCCGCTGTTCGAGGTGGAACTCGAGTTCTTCGTGGAGCTCTTCTTCGGGATTGCGGCGAACCACCCACCGCCAGGGGCGCCAGCCTTTCATCGCCGGCCTCGCGGCGCCGGAATGGCGGTAGTCGTAACGGCGCGGCTCACCGCGTCGGACAATCGCAGCCAGCCGTGTGCCTGCTGCTCGAATTCGCGCTGCCCTGACGGCGTCAGGCGGTAGAACTTGGCGCGCCGGTTGTTTTCCGAGACGCCCCACTCACCTTTGATCCAGCGCTTCTGCACCATGCGGTAGAGCGCGGGATACAGCGATCCCTCCTCGACCCGCAGCACGTCGTCGGTCGCGGTTTCGATCCAGCTGGCGATGCCGTAGCCGTGCATCGGTCCCTGCGACAAGCGCTTGAGGACCAGCAACTCGATCGTGCCCTGCAGCACCGCCGCGTCTTTGGAAAACATCCGGAGCCCCTTCCCTATTTCTGTCTAAGGGAGCGTATCACACCTGGGCCGCGGCAATGGAGTGATTGTTGGCGGCCGGGAGTATGCTGGAACCATGCAGACCCTCGAAACCGGCCGACCATCCGTTCCCCTCGGCTTGCGCGGCGAGATTGTGACCGTCGGCGATCATCTCGCGCTGTTCTACGATACCGACGAGGAGTTCGCCGGCGCTCTGGGCTTTGTCGAGACGGGTCTGCGCGGGACCGATCACAACATCCTGTTCGGGATTCCTGCCGATACCGAGCGCATGCTCCGAGTGCTGGTTCAGCGGCGCTGGGATGTCGAGCGTCTCATGCGCGAGGGCCGATTGTCAGTGCTGCAACCTGAAGCCACGTGCGACGCGACGGTCGCCGCGGTCGCTCACCGCTTTGACGAGATACTGGCGAACGGTGCGACCTTCATTCGTTTCCTGGGCAACGCCGCCGTCGGGCGCGAAGGATGGCCGTCGGAAGAGGAGTTCTACAAGCTCGAGGCGGCGGTGAGTGCCGCGAGCCTGGAGCTCCCGTGTGTGGCGATCTGCATGTTCGATCTGCGCACGCAGTCCGCGCAGACGATCCTGAAAGCGGCGTTTGAAGGTCATCCGATGACGATTCATCGAAACTGCATCCGCGAGAATCCACTCTACGTCCCGCGATCGGCGAGGGTGTAGCTCGCCGAATCCCTGAGCGCAAAATCTATTTGCGCCTGCGCCCTGCGCGATTGCGTGTATTTCATCAACGATGTAAGGTAAACGCCGTGCCTGGCCTGGCCGAATTCGAGC
>JBKPSE010000440.1:0-4095 GCA_046765855.1 Acidobacteriota bacterium
GCGTCACCCTGCGGACGGCACTGACCACCGCATGCGTGCCGGGAAGGCTGCAGCCGAAGGTGATGCCGCCCTCTTTGATGTTCGGACAGGAGATGTTGAGCTCGAGGGCGTGAACGCCTTCGGCATCTGAGAGGATGCGCGCGACTTCCACGTACTCGTCCAGCGTCGTGCCGCAGATGTTGACGATGACGATCGCCTTGCGGTCGCGCAGCTCGGGCAGGCGCTCGCGAATGAAACGATGCACGCCGATGCCCTGCAGTCCGATCGCGTTCAGCATGCCGGACGGCGTTTCGACGATGCGCGGCGGTGGATGTCCTTCGCGCTCCGAGAGGAACAGCCCCTTGACGGCGACGCCGCCAAGGGTCGAGAGATCGACGATGTCTGCGTACTCGACGCCGTAGCCGAAACATCCGCTGGCGGCGATCAGCGGATTCGGCAGCCGCAGCGATCCAATGTCGAGAGACAGATCCATTGTGTCGTTCTCAATGCCCCGCGACTGCATCCCAGACGATCCGCTGTGCGTCGAACACGGGACCGTCGATGCAGGTGCGCGTGTGGTGCGGCTTGCCGCCGTCGATCCCTCTTGCGAGGACAACGCAGCTGTAGCAGCCGCCAAGGCCGCAGCCCATTACCTGCTCGAGGGAGACGTCGCAGGCGCGCCCGTGGACGTGCGCGAGTTGTGCGCACGCACGCATCATCGGCGTCGGTCCGCAGACGTAGAGCTTGACCGGGCTGCCCAGCGGTCGCTGTTCGAGGGCGGCGGCGAGCGGCACGGTGACCCTTCCCCTGACGCCGCGGCTGCCGTCCTCGGTGGTCAACACGATGTTCACGCCGAGCGATTCGAAGAGCTCGACGCAAAACAACTCCTCCGCACGCCGCGCGCCGTAGAACAGCGTCGCGCGAGTGCCGCGCGCCGCGAGCGCTGCCGCGAGCGTCACGAACGGTGCGAGCCCGACGCCGCCGGCAACCATCCAGCCCTCGGCGGGCGGATCGACCGGCTCGAAGGGACGGCCCAGCGGGCCGAGCAGCGGCAGACGGGCGCCTGCCTCGACTCGTGAGAGCAGCGTCGTGCCCGCGCCGACCCGCTTGTTGAACAGCGAGACGCCTGCCGGCTGTCCGGATTCGTCGCGAAGAATCTCGAAGATCGAGAACGGGCGGCGGAGCAGTGGATCCTGGCCGCCCGACGTCTTGATCATCACGAACTGGCCGGGGCGGGCGGCAGCGGCAATCTCAGGCGCGGCGAGGGAGAGGACGTTGTAGTCCGCCGACAACCGACGGTTGGCGATCACCGCGGCGTCGATGTCCACGGGCATGAGCGAAGTATACACTTGGCTTCATGCGCTTCCTGCGGATGCTGACGAACGCACTGCTGGCCGGCGCGCTCGGCGCCGCGTATCTCACCATCCTGCTGCTGCAGCTGAATCCGCAAATCCCGCTTGCCTCGCCCACGGTGTGGCGATGGTACGCCACGCTCGGCGCGTTGTACGGCGTGCACCTCGCGCTGCTGTTCTACGTGATGATGCTGGCGCGTGAGTTCGTTACCGTCGGCGTGTTCTCGCCGGGATGGGTCAGCGTGCGGCTGCTCGCCTGGTTGTCGGCGATCGCCGCCGCCGTCGCCGCGGCGCTGATGTGGATGAACCTGCGCGGGTTTCACAATGCGCTCGACGAAACGGCGCTCCGCCGCTTCGGCTTTGGTGCGGCGGCGACGACTGCCGCAGCCGTGGTCCTGCTCGGAATCGCGATCGCGCACTACTCGTTCGGCCGGCGCGGCAGCCGTGTGGGCGCCGCCCTGCTCGTGCTCGCCGTCACCGGTTCGCTGGCGCTGCCGATCGCGGCGCGGGGAAAGGGGGGCGAGGCGCCGCTCACCGCACGTCGGGTCACACTCGACACACCCGATCCCGTCTCGCGGCTCCGACCGGTGGGCACCGCGGGCGCTGAAGCGCTGCCCGCGCCTCCACGGATCACGCTGCTCCTGCTCGACGGCGCGTCTCTCGAGTACGTCTGGCCGCGCGTGGCCGCGGCCCGCCTGCCCAACTTCGGACGCCTGCTGGATGGCGGCGCGTGGATGGATCTCGCCACCATCCGGCCGACACAGCCGGATCCGGTGTGGGCGGCAGTCGCCACCGGCATGTACCCGGCAAAAAACGGCGTGCGATCGTCTGCGTCCTATTTCGCGCCCGGAGACGAGCGGGCGATTGATCTGCTCCCCGGCCACTGCCTGTCGCACGTGCTCGTCCGCCTGGGCGTCGTCCGGGATGATCCCAAGACATCAGCCGCGTGGCGGGCCCGCCCGGTGTGGTCGATCGTGGGCGACTACGGCATCAACTCCGGCATCGTGCGCTGGCCGTTGACCTATCCGGCGCAGCCCATGCCGGGATTCCTGTTGAGCGATCGTTTCCACCAGCTGCTCGGATCGATGTCCGAATTCGATGGACGGGCGGCCTATCCCGCGGATCTGCTGCCGCTCGCACGCGAGGCATTCGACGGCGAATCGACCTCGCTCGACGATGCGACGACCGCGGCGATGCATTGGGACCAGGCCTACGTACGCGCCGCGAACGATCTGCTTGCGGCGCATCCCGTGCAGCTGTCCGCCATTCGGCTGCAGGGGATCGACACCGTCAGCCATGCCTACCTCCGTTACGCGCAGCCGCGTGATTTCGCCGCGGTGCCCGAGGAGGAACGGCAACGCTACGCCGGGGTCGTCGACCGTTACTACGCCTACGTGGATGGACAGATTGGCGCCGCGGTCGATCGGCTGACGCCTGGCGACTTGCTGCTGGTCATTTCCGGGTTCGGCATGCAGCCCGTCGACGCGGTCAAGCACGCGATCGGACGCGCCTTGCGCGATCCGGACATCAGCGGTTCGCATGACAACGCGCCCGACGGCTTTCTGCTCGCCTATGGCGCGACGGTGATGCCCGGGCGCAAGCAGCGCGGATCGATCGTCGACGTGACCCCAACGATCCTCTACTACCTCGGGCTGCCGGTTGGCCGCGACATGGACGGCTACGCCCGCGCCGATCTGTTCCAGCCGGAGTTCACGGCCAGCCGGCCGATCGCCTTCATCCCCTCGCACGGCCGCTGATAGACTGCCCGCCTATGTTTACGCTGCTCTTGGCGTCCGTGTTGGCGTTGCCGCAGGCGCCAGCCACGACGACGCCGTTTCGGGCGAGCGAGGCGGGCGAGGCCGTTGCCGTCGTCGAGGCCTCGTGCGAGCGCTGCGACTGGGGTGTGGAGGGGCAGGAGGCCGCGGCGCTGCGGATCGCGCTCGATGGCAAGTACTCGCAGCACCTGCTGCTTGTCCGCGGGGACAAGCGGTCGGACTACAGAGTGACGCTCGGGCACGTCGAGGCAGGGCCGCACCGGCTCGAGATTACGGTCGACGAATCGCTGTCGGCGAAAAATATCGGACGCGTGAACGTGTCCGGAGTTACGGTCGTCGCGGAGCCGATGCACGGCGACGATTGGCTGGCGCAATCGATGGCCCCGATCCTTCATGCCCGGCCGAACACGGTGGGCAAGTTCACCGATGTGCCGGTGTTCATGTGGTATGAGGTCGTTCGCCTTCCGCAGGGACGGCAGTTTCGCTACTCGGTGATCTTCACCAACGAAGACGGCGGCACGGCAACCGATCGACTGATGGCGACGTGGGGCCGAACGACCGACATCGAATACGTCTACGGCGCGACGGTGGACGCCACGGGCAAAGTGATCGCGGAGGAGTTCCAGGGACCGAACCACGCGGTGCCGCCGTTCCGCGGCCGCCACGAGGGTGCGCACCCGCTGCAATGGGTTTCAACCGACAACAACATGGTGAGCGAGTCGGGACCGACCGAGATCCGCTTCGCTCCGGCTCCGGAAAAGTTCGATCTGACCAACGCCTCGCGCGAGATCGTCATGGATGCGCATCCGTGGACGCACGAGCTGGCCGCGAAGGAGATGATGCGCGAGCACAAGCTGAGGGAGGACGCCGCCGCCGGTTCGGGTGCGATTCCGGACCCTCGGCGGTTCGTGTTCGTCGAAGCCTGCACGGAGCTGCAGAATGCCGCAGTGACCTTTTCGGTTCATGCGGCCGACGCATCAGGCAACGCG
>JBKPSE010000441.1:0-4603 GCA_046765855.1 Acidobacteriota bacterium
CTGACGTACTGAATCTGGCCGAAGGGCTGGAATTCGTAGAGCGTGTCGCCGACGGGCTCCTGGCCAGGCTGCGTCGCCAGCAGCGAGACGTTCGTGTCGCGCATCAAGCCGAACACCACGCCGGGTATGAACGTCCATCCAGGCACCGACCACGACTCGAGCTCGGTCGGCTGCTGCTGCTGTTGCTGGGCGCGCAGCGGCATCGGGATGACGACCAGACCGATCCCGATCAGTGCGGGACCGAGCAGGCGGGTGAGTGGCAACATCCTTCTTCCTCGCGCCCTATCTGACAACGATGGTGTCGCCAGCCTGCAGCTGCAGCGGCTCGCGCCGGTTGTCGTCGTCGAGCGCTTCCTTGTAGTTGAAGCGCAGCTTCTGCATCGATCCCGACGCGGTCTTGCGCAGGACCTGGATGTCGCTCTTCTTGGCGAATTCGGTCAGTCCGCCGGCCATGGCGAGCGCCTGCAGGATCGACATCTGGCCCGAAGCGAGGGCATAGGCACCCGGCTTGTTGACTTCGCCGGTCACGTAGACCACTTGCGGCGTCGTTTCGGTGACGATCACGGTGACCGTCGGATTCTTGATGTAGGCGTCCAGTGACGCCGCGATGTCGTCGCGCAGCTGGACCGATGTCTTCCCTGCGGCGGGGACGTCGCCGACCAGCGGCAATGTGATCTTCCCGTCGGGACGAATCTGCAGCGACTGGGACAGCTGCGCGTCCTTGTAGACCTCGATGCGCAGTTTGTCGCCGGCGACGAGCCGATAGTCGGCGGCGGTCGCTGCCGCGTTGGTGTTCACCGGCGTCTTCGGCGCCACCGACGCGCCGGAGGTGCCCACCGCGGACTGCGCGAAGGCCGAAGCAGCGGTAAACAGGAACGTGAAAGCAAGCATGGTGGTTTTCATGTGCGTCCTCATTGAGCCTGGGCGGTCCCGCGCGATTCGCGCGGATTCAACCTTCTCCTCGCGGCGGTGGCGACACGCCGCAGTGTCTCGATATCGGCCCCATCGGTGGGGCAGCAGGCGGCGCCGACGGCGATGTCGACGGGCGCGGTGAACTGGTAGTGCTGGAGACGTGACATCAGGCGCTCGATCACGCGGTTGGAATTCTGCAGGTCCGTGTCGAGCAGAACCATCGAGACCAATGGGCCTTCGACGGCGAGCAGGTCGGTTTCGCGCAGCTCGCGGCTGACCAGAGTGGCGATCTCGGGGACCGAATCCTCCTGGTCCCCGACGCGCGGCTCCATGAGCACGAGCGTGACGAAGTTCTGCGAGCGTGCCGCGCGCTTGAGCTCGTTGGCGAGCACGAAGTCGAAGGTTTCGGGCGTCAGGACGTCACTCACGATGCTTTGTCGAGCTCCGCTTCCTTGATTTTGTAGAGGAGCGCCTTGTAGCTGATGCCGAGGATCTCCGCCGCTTCGCGCCGGTTCCATCGGGTCTGCTGCAGCGTCCGCGCGATCAGTTCTCGCTCGGCGATGCGCGCCGCCGAGCGGCCGATGTCTTTCAGCGATCCAGTCAGCGCGGGCGGCTCGGGACTCCGTTCGGAGGACGCGACGGGTACCGTCGCCGCCGGCGCTGCTGGAATCATGGCCGCCGGCTGCGGGAGGGACGCAGCGGCTGCCTGCTCGATCGCCGGAATCGGTCCCACGCGCAGCGCGCGGCCGGCAATCGCATCCGCCACTTCGCGGCGGATCGACGTGTCACTGCCGAGAATCACCATCCGCTTGACCAGGTTCTCCAGCTCACGGACGTTGCCCGGCCAGTCGTATTCGGCGAAGAGGCGGAGCGTATCGGTGGCGAGCGCCAGCGGTGGTTTGTTGTAGTGCTCGGAATAGTGGCGCAGGAAGTATTCGGTCAGGGGAGCGACCTCGTCGCGGCGTTGCCGCAGCGGCGGCAGCGTGATGCAGACGACGTTGAGGCGGAAGTACAGGTCTTCGCGGAACTGTCCCTCGGCCACGGCGCTCTCGAGATCGCGGTTGGTGGCGGCGACGACACGGACGTCGACTTTGACATCTTGACGCCCCCCGAGCCTGGCGAACTCCCCATCCTGCAGCACCTGGAGAAGCTTGGACTGCAGCGGCGCGCCCATCTCGCTGATCTCGTCGAGGAACATCGTGCCGTGGTTGGCGAACTCGAACTTGCCGGGTTTGTGTTGAATCGCGCCGGTGAACGCGCCGCGCTCGAAACCGAAGAGCTCGGATTCGAGGAGCTCAGCCGGAAGCGCCGCGCAGTTCACCTTCACGAACTGGCGGTCGCGCCTGGGCGACGCGGCATGCACTGCGCGCGCGACGAGCTCCTTACCTGTGCCGCTCTCGCCACGGATGAGCACCGTGACATCCGTATCGGCGACACGATCGATCAGCTCGCGCACCTCCCGCATCTGCGCGCTGGTGCCAAGCAGCTCTCCGACAACGCGCCGCGGAGCCGAAGAGGAGTGAGGTGCCTCCGCCGCCTGCGGCGCATCCGTCTCGCGCATATCGCATAACCGCGGCTGAGTAGGCCACTGCACGTGCTCCAGTTCAGCAAGGCAGGTGCCACGACAGTAATAGTTTGGAAATGTTGGTGAAAACGCCGGGACAACGCGGCAAAATCGACGAGGTTGGAGTCGGCTACCGTCGCATGAACGGTAGCCGGTTGCTTACTCTATGCCCTGGAGATACCGCACTCTTTGATTTTGTTGAGCAAGGTCTTGTAGCTGACGCCGAGAATCTGGGCCGCCTTGCGGCGGTTCCAGTGAACCTGGCGAAGCGTCTGCTCGATCGCTGCGCGCTCGGCTTTCATCGCCGCCGCCTTGGCCACGGTCGCGAGCGAACCGCCGCCATTGTCCGTTGCGTGATCCCCGCCGCCACTCGCATCGTCTTCCGTCTCCGCCTCCGGTTCGACAGGCGGCGCGGTCATCGGCGGTGCAGGATAAGTGAGCGGTGGCATCGGCGGATACACACCGCCGCCGATGCCCGCAGGGACGGCGTAGGCCGCGGCTGCGGCGGCCGGCGCGGCCTGCGCCATCGCGCGCTGCATGTTGCGCTCGATCTCGCGGATGACGAGCTGTTCATCCTGGAGGATCACGACGCGCTTGATCATGTTCTCGAGCTCGCGGATGTTTCCCGGCCAGTCGTAATGCAGGAACAAGTGGCGGAGCTGCTCTGACAGCGGGCGCGTCGGCCGGTTGTACTTGCGGGCGTAGCGCGCGATGAAGAAGTCGATCAGCGTCGGAATCTCGTCACGCCGCTCCCGCAGCGGCGGAACGGTGAGCTCGATGACCTTGAGCCGGTAATAGAGGTCTTCGCGAAAATCGCCGCTCAACAGCATCTTCTCGAGATCGCGGTTGGTCGCGGCGACGACGCGGACGTCCACCTGCACGCGCTTGTTGCTGCCCAACTTGGTGAACTCGCCGTCCTGGAGCACGTGCAGCAGCTTGGCCTGCAGCGCCGGCTTCATCTCGCCGATCTCGTCGAGCATCAGCGTCCCGGTATCCGCCTGTTCGAACTTGCCGATGCGGGTATTCGCCGCGCCGGTGAACGCGCCGCGTTCGTGGCCGAAGAGCTCGCTCTCGAGCAGCTCCGCGGGAAGCGCCGCGCAGTTCACTTTGACGAACGGGCGGTTGCGGCGCGTCGACCGCTGGTGAATCGCGCGCGAGACGAGCTCTTTGCCGACGCCGCTCTCGCCGCGAATCAGCACGCCGACGTCGCTGTCGGCGACCTGTTCGATGACGGTGGCGATGGCGCGCATCTTCTCACTGTTGCCCCAGACCGCGCGGTCTTCAGCGTCGGACAGCTGCGGCCGCAGCTCGCTCAACTCGGAGACGAGTCGATTCTTTTCGATCGCATTCTTGATCGCGACGTCGAGTGCGATCTCGCCAAGACCCTCGGGGTCGTCGGGCTTGACGACGTAGTCGGCGGCGCCGAGGCGGACCGCTTCGACGATCGTCGACGCCTGGTTGCGTCCGGAGAGCATGATGACCTGCGCTTCGGGACGGGAGGCTTTCAAGGCGCGGAGCGTGGCCATGCCGTCGAGGCCCGGCATCATCACGTCGAGCAGCACCACATCGGGCGCTTCGCTCTGTTTCATCGATGCAAGGAGTTCATCGCCGCGTGTATAACACCGCGCTTCGTAGCCGCGCAGTGAGAGAAAGGTTCGCAGATACTGGGCGAACCCGGCATCATCATCGACAATTGCTACGTAAGGTTTCTTCATCGTGTATCAAGCCGCTGCATTTCCATCGAAGTGTCCAATCGGTTTCCCACCTGATTCAAGAGTCGTACCTCAACAGAAGCTTTTTGAGCCGCGTTGCAGAAAAAATGGGTAATGCGATGCCTCTTTCCTGCCGATTCGCCGTGGCACCGCACTTGATACCTGTGTCGGCGTGAGCAAAAACGTGATGCGTAAGTATCTGGCTTCCGCGGCGTTCACTGCGTGCGCCGCTGCAGCAGCGCCGCTGAGCGCCGCGCCGACTGCGCCAGAAGCCGAGTCAGCCGCACCAACGGTCGCTGTTCAGCAGGTGAAAGTGCCGATGCCCGCGCTTCGCGACGAAGCGGCGATGGTCCTTATCGGCACCGCTCTGATCGGTCTTGCCGCGGCCGTCCGCCGCGCCGCCTGAGATCCGGCA
>JBKPSE010000442.1:0-4592 GCA_046765855.1 Acidobacteriota bacterium
CCGATCAGCCGTGTCGATACGCCCCATGACGTCGTCCAGGCATGCTGGACGGTCTTGTCGCGGCCTTGGAACTGAATGCCGAACGCCTTGGCAAAGTTCTGTCCGAGATTGTGCGACGTGCCGGCTTGCAGTGCGCGGCCATCGCCCATCAGCGCTTCGATCGAGTAGGTGCGCGAGGCGCCGGCAAACTTCTCCGATTCGCTCTTCTGGCCGTCGACGACCGGGATGGCAAGCTCGGTTTCGGCGCACTCCTTGTAGAGCGCGAGGATCTTGAGCGTTTCGTCCTGTGCCTCTTCCGCGGTTTCGTGCGCCGTGTGCCCTTCCTGCCAGAGGAACTCCGTCGTCCGCAGGAACGGACGCGTAACCTTTTCCCAGCGGACTACGTTCGCCCACTGATTGATGAGCACGGGAAGGTCGCGCCACGATTTGATCCACTTGGCGTAGAGCGTGCCGATGATTACTTCCGAGGTGGGGCGGACGACGAGCGGTTCGGCGAGCTCTTCGTCGCCGCCTTTGGTGACCCACGCGACCTGCGGCGCGAAGCCCTCGACGTGCTCCTTCTCTTTCATGAGCAGGCCGGAGGGGATGAACAGCGGGAAGTAGGCGTTCACGTGGCCGGTGGCCTTGAATCGTTTGTCGAATGCCTGCTGGATGAGTTCCCAGATGGCGTAGCCGTACGGACGGATGGCCATGCAGCCCTTGACCGGCGTGTAATCCGCCAGTTCGGCGCGGCGCACCACGTCGAGATACCACTGGGAAAAATCCTGAGACTGGGGCGTGATTTCGGTCACGCTGCCCTTCTGATCGCCTGTCTTCTGCTCGCCTTTGTCTGCCATAACGTCCTAATCAACAGTGTCCATGATCCGGTGCTTCCAGCGCGAGTCGTCGCGCTCGGGGAAGTCGAGCCGGTAGTGTCCGCCGCGGCTCTCCGCGCGTCGCAGGGCGGCGCGCGCGATCAGGCGTCCGACGGTGAGGCACGTATCTTCGTCCGGATCCATGTCGCCGAGCTGCTTCAGCGCCAGCCGCAGTCCGCGGGCGTCTCTGAACAGTCCCGCGTGCCGCCACATGATGTCCCTCGCGTATTCCGGCGCGGCTGTCACGGGGGTCAGGTCTGCAGATCGGCCGTCCGCGGGGTCTGACCCCCCGGGGGTCAGGTCTGCAGATCGGCCGTTCGCGGGGTCTGACCCCGTTTCCTGCCGATTTGCAGACCTGACCCCGGGAATCGGGAGTTTTGCAGACCTGACCCCGGGGGTGCGCATGGCGGCGCCGGCGCGGGCGCCGAAGACCAGGCCCTCGAGCAGCGAGTTGCTGGCCAGGCGGTTGGCGCCGTGGACGCCGGTGCACGCGACTTCGCCCGCCGCGAAGAGATCGGGCAGGGACGTGCGGCCGTCGACGTCAGTGAGGACCCCGCCCATCAGGTAATGCGCCGCGGGGCCGACCGGGATGCGATCGGCGGCCAGATCGAGTCCGGCGCGCCGGCACGCCTCCGAGATCAGGGGGAATCGCTGGTGCACGTATCCCGGATCGAGGCGATCGAGCGTCAGGTAGACATCGGCTCCCGTCCGCTGCGATTCGCGGACGATGGCGCGCGCGACGCGATCGCGCGGCGCCAGATCGCCGGCCGGATCGTATCGCGCCATGAACGCCTCGCCCGATGCGTTCACCAGCCGCCCCCCTTCCCCGCGCAAGGCCTCCGACAGCAGAAAGCGCGGCTGTCCGACCATCTTCAACGCGGTGGGATGGAACTGCACGAACTCGAGATCGGCGACCGCGGCGCCCGCCCGATACGCCATCGCGATACCGTCGCCCGTCGCTTCCGGCGGATTGGTGGTCTCGCTGAATACGTGGCCCGCTCCGCCAGTCGCCAGCATCGTTCGCGCCGCATGGACGGTTTGATGTGGACCGTCGTGCCCCGGCACGAAGCGCACGCCGGCACAGCGATCGGCCTCGACGATCAGCGACACCGCACGCGCATGCGCGATGACTCGCACGTTCGAGATCCGCGCGACGCGCTCCCACAGCGCGCGCCCGATCTCGCGTCCGGTGGCGTCGCGCGCGTGCAGCACGCGTCGGCGGCTATGCGCCGCTTCGAGGCCCAGCGCCGGGGTTCCGTCCGGACCGCGATCGAACTCGGCGCCCCACTCCATCAGCTCGCGGACGTAGCGCGGTCCTTCTTCGACGAGCACACGCACGGCGTGCTCATCGCAGAGTCCGTCGCCCGCGGCCATCGTGTCGGCGAAGTGCAGCGCGGGATCGTCATCGGCGCCAACCGCGGCGGCGATGCCGCCCTGCGCATAGCCGGTATTGCCCGCGCGCGGACCGGCTTTGGTGAGCACGAGTACGTCGCCGGCGCCCGCGAGTGCCGCAGCGGCGCGCAGCGCGGCGATCCCGCTGCCGATGATCAGAAAATCGGCCTGCAAATTCAGTATCCCGTCGCGACGGCTCGCAAGATGATGTCCAGGCGGGGCGTCCCGGGTGGCGGCGTTGCGCCTCGCTCAGATACTCGCGGCATCCTCACTCGTCGTGCCTTGCGACGCGGACGCCGCGCCTGGAACTCGTGCCACGATCCACCGGGACGGGACACTGAGTTATCGTATCACCCGTGGTTCTGGATGTCGGCAGCCGCAGCGGGCGCTACAGCGTTCACATAGAGCCCGGCGCGGCCGCGCGACTTGCTGGACTGCTCGACGCCGCGCGCCTGCCCGCACGCCGCTTCATCGTCTCGAACCCAATCGTCTGGCGATTTCACGGGGACGCGTTCGCGGGCCTCACCTCCGAGGATCCGATCCTGCTGCCCGACGGCGAGCGCCACAAGAACCTGCAGACGGTCGGCCGCATCTACGACGCCTTGATCCGCGCGCACGCGGACCGATCGAGCGCGCTGATCGCCGTCGGCGGCGGCGTCGTCGGCGACACGGCCGGCTTTGCTGCGGCCACCTTCCTGCGCGGCGTTCCGATCGTGCAGGTGCCAACGACACTGCTGGCGCAGGTCGACAGCGCGATCGGCGGCAAAGTCGGCGTCAATCACGCGCACGGCAAGAACTTGATCGGCGCGTTTCATCCGCCCGCGCTGGTACTCGTCGATCCGGTACTGCTCAGCACGCTGCCGCGCCGCGAATTCCGCGCCGGTTTGTACGAAGTGATCAAGTACGGCGTGATCGCGAGCCCCGACCTCTTCCACCAGGTTTCGGCAGCGCTTCCGCGGTTGTTCAAGCGGGACGTCGACGCGATGATGCCCATCATCGCCGAATCCTGCCGGATCAAGGCACGCGTCGTCGAAGAGGACGAGCGAGAAACCGGATTGCGGCGGATCCTGAACTTCGGCCACACCGCGGCGCACGCGCTCGAGGCAGTCACCAAGTATCGGCGCTTCCGTCACGGCGAAGCGGTCGCTTACGGGATGCTGATTGCCGCGGACATCGCAGTCGCGCGGCGCCGGATGCCGGCGGCGCACCGTGAAGCACTGGGAGCGCTGATCACCAAGATGGGACCGCTACCCGCCGTCGCCGACCTCGCGATCGACGACGTGCTCGAGGCGATCACGCACGACAAGAAGATCGTGGCCGGTCAGCTGCACTACGTGCTGCCAACGAAGCTCGGCGCCTGCGAAGTGGTATCGGATGTGACGAAAGACGAGATTGCGGCCGCGCTCGGCGGAATCGGGATCAGGAGTCGGCGATCCCATGCTCCTTGAGTTTCGCCAGCAGCGTCTTATAGCTGATTTGCAGCAATTCCGCCGCGCGTCCCTTGTTGCCGGCCGCCTCGTGCAGCACCTCTTCGATTTTTGCCTTTTCAACCTGTGACGTGACGCGGCGCGTCACTTCGGTCAGGGTTCCGCTCATATCCACGTGCGCCCACGGCGATTCGACTTCTTCGCTCTGGATCGGCGCCGCGAACGAGAGGTTCAAATGCCGCGGCAGCACCGTGTCTCCCTCGGCGAGGATGACGGCGCGCTCGATACAGTTCTGCAGCTCCCGCACGTTGCCGGGCCAGCGGTACGACTGCAGCTGCTCCAGTGCGCCCGGTGACAGCACCAGCGGCCGCTTCTTCAGGTCCCGGCAGAAGCGCTCGACGAAAAACCGCGCCAGCACGGGGATGTCGCCGGGGCGCTCCCGCAGCGGCGGAACGGTAATCGGAAAGACGGAAAGACGGAAGTACAAGTCTTCGCGGAAGCGGCGGGCCGCCACCGCGGCGCGAAGTCCCTTGTTCGTCGCCGCGACGAGCCGCACGTCGACCTGCACTGACGCTGTGCCACCGACGCGCTCGAAGCGCCTCTCTTCCAACGCGCGCAGGATCTTTGCCTGCAGCCCGATGGGCAGGTCTCCAATCTCGTCGAGGAACAGCGTGCCGCGGTGCGCCATTTCGAACTTGCCGGGCTTGCGCTGCACCGCGCCGGTGAACGCACCCTTCTCGTAGCCGAAAAGCTCGGTCTCGAGCAGGTTCTCGGGGATCGCCGCGCAGTTGATCGCGACGAACGGCGCGTCGGCGCGGGGGCTCAATGCGTGCAGCGAGCGGGCGAACAGCTCTTTGCCCGTGCCGCTCTCCCCTTCCAACAGGACCGTCGCGTCAGTCGCCGCCGCGCGCTGCAGCGA
>JBKPSE010000443.1:0-2691 GCA_046765855.1 Acidobacteriota bacterium
GAACACCGCATTCTGGCGCGCCGCCGCCTCGCCCTCGATGCCAACGGCGACCTCGATGCCGCGATCACGCAGATGCCGCAAACCGCTGCCGTGCACCAATGGGTTCGGATCTTCGATCGCGACGACGGCGCGACGGATCCCCGCGGCGGCAACCAACGGTGCGCACGGGCCGGTGCGGCCGGTGTGCGAGCACGGTTCGAGCGTGCAATACAGCGTGGCGCCGCTGGCCCGCGCACCCGCGTCCTCGAGCGCGATCACCTCGGCGTGGGGCCCGCCGGCGCGCTGGTGCGCACCGCGTCCGACGATGACGCCGTCGTCATCGACAACGAGGGCACCGACCATCGGATTGGGACTGGTATGGCCGCGGCCGCGCTCCGCGAGTGCGAGCGCCTTGCGCATGAAATGCGCGTCGTCCATCAGGCCGCGCTCACCACTTGTCTTCGAACAGCGCGTTCACGTATTCCTCTGGCGAGAACGGGACCAGATCGTCGATGCCCTCGCCGACGCCGACGTAGCGGATCGGGAGCTTGAGATCGTGCGCGATGGCGACGGCGATGCCGCCTTTCGCGGTGCCATCGAGCTTGGTGAGCACGATGCCGTTGACGCCGGCGACGCCCATGAACTCGCGCGCCTGATTGAGGCCGTTCTGCCCGACCGTGGCGTCGAGTACGAGGAGAACTTCATGCGGCGCGCCCGGGACTTCACGCGCGGCGATGCGGCGGATCTTGTCGAGCTCCTGCATCAGGTTCACGCGTGTATGTAGACGGCCGGCGGTATCGACCAGGATCACGTCGCGGCCGCGCGCTTTGCCGGCGGCGATCGCGTCGAAAACGACAGCTGCGGGATCGGCTCCGCCTTGCGCCCGGATGAAGTCGACCCCTGCGCGCGTCGCCCAGACCTGCAGCTGCTCCACTGCGGCGGCGCGGAAGGTATCCGCGGCGCAGATCAGCGGCGTCGCGCCGGAGTCCTTGATCAACCGCGCCAGTTTGCCGACCGTCGTGGTCTTGCCGGTGCCGTTCACGCCGACGATGAGCGTCACGTGCGGTTTGCTGCCGTTCGGCGTCGCCGTGTTCACACCCTGCAGGATCTGCAGGATCTCCTGCTTGACGAGGTCGCGCAGCGACTCGCCGCGGGTCCGTTTCTCGCGTACGGCGGAGACGATCTGATCGCTGGCGGCGACGCCGACGTCCGCCGAGATGAGCGCTTCTTCGAGCGCATCCAACGTCTCGACGTCGACCGGACGCGAGCGCTGCGCCGGAGCGTCGGCACGGCCGACAATCTCGTCGAAGCGCTCGACGAACTGTTCCTTGGTCCGCGTCAGCGACGCCTTGATCTTGTCGAAGAAACCCATAGCTTCAGTTTTCCGGCCGCTGCGGCCGCAGCATGAGCGCTTCGACGGCGCTGCGTGCAGACGTGCGCCCGTCGAGCACTGCGGCCATCTGCGCGGCGAGCGGCAGCTCGACGCCGTGGCGTTCCCCCAAGGCCAGCGCGGCGCTGGTGGTGCGCACGCCTTCGGCGACCATGCGCGTCTCTGCCAGTATGTCCGCGATTTTCCGGCCGCGTCCGAGCTCGATGCCGACCCGCCGGTTGCGGCTGAGATCGCCGGT
Source organism: Acidobacteriota bacterium (assembly GCA_046765855.1). Lineage (GTDB taxonomy): Bacteria > Acidobacteriota > Vicinamibacteria > Vicinamibacterales > 2-12-FULL-66-21 > JAICSD01. Next base: position 1,608 of record JBKPSE010000443.1, read on the forward strand.
GCAGGTCAGCACCAGGTCGCCGAGTCCGCTGAGGCCCGCCAGCGTCTCGCGCCGGCTGCCTTCCGCAGCCGCAAGACGCGACATCTCGACCAGTCCTCGCGTAATCAGGGCGGCCATGGCATTGTGGCCAATGCCAAGCCCTTCGACCACGCCGGCGGCGATGGCAATGATGTTCTTCAGCGCCCCGCCGAACTCCACGCCAGTGACGTCGTCGGTGACGTACAGGCGCAGGCTTGGCCCTTTCAACAGCTCCTGCACGGCGGCGGCCGAGTCCGCGGAAGCGGAGGCGACAACGACCGCCGTCGGCAGGCCGCGGGCCACTTCGAGCGCGAAGCTTGGCCCGGACAGCACCGCGATCGCGCGGCCGGGCGCCTCCTCGGCGATCACCTGCGACATGCGGTCGAGCGAATCCGTCTCCAGTCCTTTGGTAGCGCTGACGATGACGGCGTCGCGGGGAAAGAAGAGCGCTGCCGCGCGCAGGACGTAGCGCATCCCGTGCGACGGAACTGCCGCGATCACCAGGCGCGCGTCCGCGAGCGCTTCGTCTACCGAGGCGGTCGGATAGATGCGCTCGTCGATTTTGATCGACGGCAGGTAGCGCACGTTCTCGCGACTCCGCGCAATGTCGTCGACGAGTCCCTCGTCGCGGCCCCAGAGCGAGACGTCGTGGCCGGCGCGCGCGCAATGAATCGCCAGCGCGGTGCCCCAGCTGCCCGCGCCGAGCACGGTGATGCGCTCACTCACCGGGGCGCTCCAATGCGGCGTTCAGTGCCGGTGGCGATGCGGCGGATGTTGGCGCGATGGCGGAAGAGGATCAGCGCGGCAACGGCACCGGCGGCGACGAGCACCGGCGTCGGCGCGCCGCTCATCCACGCCACGGAGGGCAGCGTGATCGATGCGATCACCGAGCCGAGAGAAATCACGCGCGTCAGCCAGACGGTGGAGAAAAATGCCGCGGTTGCCGCGATCGTGGCGAGGGGCGCCAGCATCGCGAACACTCCCGCGGCCACGGCAACACCCTTACCGCCGTGAAAGCGCAGCCAGACGGGATAGATATGTCCCACGACTGCAGCGGCCCCTGCGG
>JBKPSE010000444.1:0-3468 GCA_046765855.1 Acidobacteriota bacterium
CGCAGCCCGTTGAGGCTGCGCGGCCCGGACGCCGCGTCGCCGGGCTCGACGCTGAGCGCCTGGCAGGCCACGCACGGGACGGGTGCTGCCTGTGCGGTCGCGGCGCCCGCTCCGGCCACCGCCGCGCGACCGAAGGCGAACGCCAACAAGTAGGCGTATACTAGGCGTTTGTGCCTCTGCTTCACGCTGGAGGAATAGCGCAGGGCGTTGTTCCTGCCGGGATTTAAGTTGCGCGTTCTGGCCATTTGTCAGGATGAACTGGTCATCCGGTCGCTCGACGAAGTGCTGTTGCCGAGCTTCGAGGTTGACTTCCTTGTCGAAAGCCGGCCCCTCGCGAGGCGTCTCCACGACGCCGGCATCGAGGTGACGGCCGGCGACCCGAGGCGAGTCGACACCTACCTGAAGGCAGACATCTCCCCCAACACCTGCTGCATCGTCGAAGACAACGGTAAACGCAGCGTCAAAAAGATCGTCGACGCGGTCCGGGACGCGGGCGGCACGCTCATCTACGTCCTGCACACGGGCAAACGCGGGGCCAACGGCAAAGCGGACGGCGACGGCAGTGAGGTGACGCATCTCAGCATCGCCGAGCTGCTGCGGCCGACGCTGGTCACCGAACTGAGCCGCTCGATGACGCGGGCGCGCGTGCAGCAGTACCAGCGCTACTTCGCGGACGCCGACCGCGTCCTGATTCTCCTTCACAACGATCCCGATCCCGATGCCCTTGCCAGCGGTCTGGCGCTCCGCAACCTGCTGCGCCGCACCAAGACGACGGCGATCATCGGCGCCATCCAGGGAGTGACGCGGCCGGAGAACCTGCGGATGGCGAACATGCTGGACATTCACGTCGAGCAGATCACGCCGGCGTCGTTCACCGGCTTCGATCGCATCGCCACCGTAGACGTGCAGCCGCATTACTTCGGCGGCCTGCTCGACCGCGCCGACCTCGTCATCGATCATCATCCCGAGCATCCGGGCTACAGCGCAGTGTTCAAGGACATCCGCGCCGACTACGGATCGACGTCGACGATCCTGACCGAACATCTGCGCGCCGTAGACGTCAACATCTCGGAACGGACCGCGACGGCGATGCTCTACGCGATCAAGTCCGACACGCTGTTCTTCGCGCGGCACACTAACCGTGTCGATCTCGAGGCCTTCACTTTTCTGTATCCGCTCGCCGACGCGGCACTGATTCGGAAAATGGAAGGGGCGGAAATCACGCTCGAGCGGCTCGAGTACGTCACCCGCGCCGGCCAGAACGGCATTCTGCGCGAGCAGGTCTTCACGGCGTTCGTCGGCGAAGCGCCGCGCGAAGACTTCATTCCGTACACGGCCGATTTCTTCCTGCAGCTGGAAGACGTCAAGTGGACCATCCTCGCCGGCATCGTCGGGCAGACGCTGATCGTGAGCGTGCGGAACCTCGGCTACTCGCGCAATGCGGGAGAATTCGTCAAGCGCTGGTTTGCCGACATCGGCTCGGCGGGCGGCCACCGCGCCATGGCCAAAGCCGTGGTCCCGCTCGAGCGCTTCCGAGCCAAATACGGCGACCTCGAAGGGGCGGCGCTGACGCAGCGCCTGGCCGAAATGGCCGAACAGTTCCTGCACGAAGCGGCGGCAGAAAAGAAGCTCACCGCAGCCCGCTGATTAGTCTGAATCGTCAATTCCTGATCCGCCTCGGCTCGAACAGCAAGCGGCGGCGCGCATAGTCGACATGCAGCGTGTAGCGTGAGAGCAGCGCGTTGCCGATCAATCCATCGGTCTGAGTGGATGCCGCGGATCCGACCGGTTCTGTAAACGCCAGGACCTCAGGCCGATCGAAGGTCAGTCCCGAAACGGCGAGCTGCTCTGCGGGAACCTCGACCAGCCGCCGTGGGCCGCTGGCGAGGCTTGGCGCGGTGCGTTCGCCGCCGGCAATCTGGAAGATTCCGTTCGCCGTCGCGTAGGGATGCCGCAGCATGATGGATTGGGACGCGCCCGTATCTACCATGAGGCGCGCCGGCAGCGCGCGACCATCGCCGAGCCGCAGTACTCCTTCGACAACCGGAAGGCGTCCCGCGAAGGTGATCGGCACGTGCACCGCGGCCTGCGGCGCGGGAAACGAGTCCGGCGTGTGAAACATGAGCCGCCGCGACGCGAAGTCGATCGAGACGACGAAGCGTTCGAACACGTCGAAGCCGAGCAGTCCGTCGATCTGACGGCCGCGCGCATAGTAGGTCTCGAAGGGCATCACCATCACGGGCTGTGGCCCGAGATCGACGGCGCCAACCTGCAGGCGCACGCCATCAGCGAATTCGCGGCCGAGACGGGGTGCGGTCTGCAGACCGAGCACGCGAGCGAGGCGCGCACTGACGATTGAGTACTCGGAACCGGTATCGAGCAGGAACGTTGCCGCCGCCCCGGCGACGCGGACGTCCACTTCGATCTGGCCAGGCGTCCACTTGAACGGCACGACGACGCCGGCGGGCGCGGAGGTCGCGAGTGCGATTACAAACAAGAAAGAGGGTTTCAGCACCGGTCGCGCCCCCGCTGCACGCCGCTCTTCCTGACCGGCCCCCCGGCTCTGCCACCGCGGTCCAAGCATTTCGGCATCACGCAATCCGTTGCCCAGCAGATGACGCCGCGCCAGAGGTTCTGCAAGACGACGTCAGCCATATCTACATTGTAGATAAATTACTATGTGCCGCATGTTGAAGGCTGCCTGCCTCGCTTGTGCCCTCGCCGCACCCGCGGTACTCTTCGCGCGCGGCGCCATGTCCGCTCCCTTGCACGCGCAGTTCGATCATCTCGTCGTCGCCATCCGCAGCCTGGCCGAGGGGATCGGTGAATTCGAGCGCCTGAGCGGTGTGAAGCCGATCGTCGGCGGAACGCACCCTGGGCGCGGCACCGAGAACGCGCTGGTCTCTTTCGGCGGTGGGAAATACCTGGAGATTCTCGCGCCGCAGAAAAACGCGACCCTGTCGCCGATGGACGAGCCGATGCGCGGCCTGACACAGCTACGCATCATCAATTGGGCGGTGAGCGTGAACGACGTCGACGCGGCAGTGGCGGCGCTGAAGAGCGCGGGATTCGACGCCTCGCCGCGTCAGCCCGGATCGCGAGTGACGCCGTCAGGCGAACGGCTCGAGTGGACGACGTTCGGACTTGGCGACCGTTCGATTGCCGTCGCTCCCTTCTTGATCAACTGGAGCGGTGCCACGAAGCATCCATCGACCACGGCGCCCGATGCCTGCGAGCTTGCAGGGCTGCGGGTGAGCGATCCGGCCAGCGATCGTCTCGCCGCCGCGCTCGGCGCTCTCGGCGTCACGGGTGTGGAGCATGTAAAAGGACCGAGCCGAGTCGACGCGCAGATCAAGTGCGGCTCACGCACACTGACGCTGTCGACGCCCTAAGCGAGCGCCTGATCCAGATCGGCGATCAGGTCCTCCGGATCTTCGAGTCCGATCGACAGGCGCGCCATGCTGCGGG
>JBKPSE010000445.1:0-3590 GCA_046765855.1 Acidobacteriota bacterium
GTGCAGGACAAAAACGGCGACGGCTACCTCGGGGCACTGGCCGGTGGTCGCGAAAAGTTCGCCGAGGTGGCGCGCGGCGACATTCGTTCGGGCGGCTTCGACCTCAACGGCCTGTGGGCGCCGTGGTACACGCTGCACAAGACCTACGCCGGCCTGCGCGACGCCTATCACTACACCAGCAACCGTAAGGCGCTGGACATCGAGATCCGCTACGCGGAATGGGCCGAGAGCATTCTGTCGCACCTCGATGCCGCGCAGACGCAGAAGATGCTCGGCACCGAGTTCGGCGGCATGAACGAGGTGCTCGCGGATCTCTACGCGGACACCGGCGAGAGGCGATGGCTGGATCTCTCGTACCACTTCGAGTACCACGCCGTCGTCGATCCGTGGAAGCGGCACGAGGACGATCTCAACGGCCTGCACGGCAACGCGACGATCCCGAAGGCGATCGGTTCGCTGGCGCGATTCATTTACACGGGGGATCTCAACGACGGGTTCGCGTCCGCGTTCTTCTGGGATCGCGTCGTCAAACACCACACGTTCGCGAGCGGCGGCGACGGCAAAGACGAGTACTTCCGTGAACCGGATCGGCTGAGCAACATCGTCGACGGGCGGACGGCCGAGAGCTGCAACGTTTACAACATGCTCAAGCTCACGCGATCGCTGTTTGCCTTGCGGCCGGACGTCGAGTACGCGGAGTTCCAGGAGCGCGCGCTGTTCAACCACGTGCTCGGCTCGATGGATCCGAGCGACGGCAGCATGTGTTACATGGTCCCGGTCGGGCAGGGCGTACGCAAGGAATACCAGGAGATGCTGCCCAGCGGCACCAGGCAGGGAAGCTTCACCTGCTGCGTCGGCACGGGAATGGAGAACCACGCGCTGCACGGCCTGGGGCTCTACTACGCCTCGCCGGACAAGCTCTGGGTCAATGTCTACGCGCCGTCGACTGCCACCTGGACGGCGCAAGGGGTCAAGCTGGCGATGGATACCGGTTTCCCCGAGGGCGACACCGCGAAGATGACGCTCACGCTTGCCGCGCCGAAGACGTTCACGATTGCGATGCGCCGGCCGCGCTGGGCGGTTGACGGATTCAGCGCGACGGTGAACGGCGAGCCGGTCGCCGATCTGGGGACGCCCGCCTCGTACGTGGAGATCACGCGGGCGTGGAAGTCCGGCGACACGATCGAACTGCAGATGCCGAAGACCCTGCGGCTGGAGCCGCTTGCCAACGATTCGCACCGCGTCGCGATCATGTGGGGACCGCTGATGATGGCCGGCGATCTCGGCCCGGAGCCGGCGCGGGGCAGCGGACGGGGCGGCGGAGGACAGGCGCCAGCGCCGATCGACATCCCGGTGATCGTTTCGACCAGCCGTTCACCCGCGAGCTGGTTGAAGCCGGTGGCGGACAAGCCGGGAGTGTTTCGTACGGACGGCGTCGGCAAGAGCCGCGACGTCGAGCTCGTGCCGTTCTACCGGCTGCACCGCCGCCTCTACATGGGATATTTCGACATCTACACGCCGGCGGAGTGGGAGAAGAAGTCAGCGGAGATCGCCGCGGCGCGCGAGCGGCAGCGCCAGCTCGAGACGGCGACGATTGCGTTTCTGCAGCCCGGCGACGCGCAGACCGAGCGCCAGTACAACCAGCAGGGGGAGAACACGACGATCGCGCGGCTGAATCAGCGGGTGGGGCGCACCGGCCGCGGCTGGTTCTCGTTCGACATGCCGGTCGAATCGGCGCACCAGAACGTACTCGTGGTCACGTATCACTCCGACAGCCGGCGGCCGCGCACCTTTGACATACTGCTCGACGGACAGCCATTGGCGCAGGAACGGTTCGAGCCGGCCAGCGACAATCGCTTCTTCGATCGCGAGTACGAGATTCCGCTCTCGGCGATACCGCAAGGGAAGCCGAAGGTCACGATTCGCTTTCAGGCGACGGACGGCAACGACATCGCCGCGGTGTTCGGCTTGCGCATGATCCGCCGGTAGCCGGATTCGTGTCTTCGTGCCTGTCTTGGTGATTTGACAGCAGCTCCGATTTTATTCACAATATGTGAATAAATGGCGCCGACGCTGCTGACCGATTTCGAGCTCATGATCCTGCTTGCCGTGCTGCGGGCAGGCGATGACGCCTACGGCGTGGTGATCGCACGCGACATCGAGCGCACCGCCAGGCGCAGCGTGCTGCTCGGCGCCGTCTACGCCGCGCTCGAGCGGCTCGAGCGCAACGGCCTCGTCGCCTCGAAGCTCGGCGAGCCTACCTCGACACGAGGTGGGCGCGCCAAACGCTATTTTCGCGTCACCCCTCAAGGACTTCGGGCGGTAAAGGAGACGCGGCGGGCGCTGGTCGCGCTCTGGACCAACGTGCCTCGACTCGAAGGGAGCGACACATGAGTGAACCACGCGTCGCGATCGCCCTGCTGCAATCGTTCTGTCGTGACGAAGCCCTCATCGGGGACATTCTCGAGGAGTTCGAGCGGCGCCGCTCGCGCTTCTGGTTGTGGCGCCAGGTCACAGTCGCGGTTCTGCTGGGTTTGCCGTATGGGATGATCCGGCGCTCGACGCGCAAAGGCGCGAGGATGCCCACGCCCGTCGGTGGGCTCGGCATCCTCGCCTTTTCCGCCTTGATCACGTTCGTGGCGCCCGGCGCGTGGTGGCTGATCGGGATCGGCATCGCCGGCGGCGCGCGACGCACGCACCGCCGGCCGGCCGTCGCAACATCATCGTGTAGATCGGATAACCGATGACCGATGACCGACGACCGATGACCGATAGACTCGATCACCGGTCATCGAGTCGCATCAGAATTCGATGTTCCCGCGGAACTCGATGCGACGGGACAGGGTGTTTGCGAGTATGCCGGCACGGCCGAATCCGGTCGAGCTCAGGCCGGTGGTGCTCTGCGCGAACACCGGGTGATTGAAGGCGTTCAGCATTTCCGTCTGGAACTTGAACCGGACGCCGCGGGTGATCTGCACCGCCTTCGAAATCCCGATGTCGGTGAACGTCTGGTGCGGCCCGTGCAGATAGAAGATCTGTCCCCAGGTGCCCGGCACGTTGTTGGAGGCGATGGTGCCATCCGCTTTCACCTGCTTGATCCAGTCTGGCGGCAGGAAGTAGGCCAGTCCGGCATCGTCGAAGTAGAGGCCGACCTTATCCTGAATCTCCTGCGGCGTGATGCCGTTCAGAATCAGGCCGCCGTCGCGCAGGTTGTTGAAGGTGTTGTTGTTCCCCGTAATCCGGAACGGGCTGCCGCTCTGGAAGGTGACGATCGTCGAGACCGTCCAGCCGCCCGCGATCTTCTCGAGCACGCCATTCTGCAGCCACCGCCTGCCGCTGCCGAACGGCAGGTCGTAGGTGCTGCTCACGTGGACGACATGCCGTCGATCGGTTGCGAGCGGCGCCTCGCTCGATTTGGGGTCGCGTAACGTGAACTGCGTATAGCCCGCCGCAAAGTCTGTCGCGACGGCCACGCCGTACGTCTTGCTCAACGTGTAGTTCGCGTTCATCGACATGCCGTGCCACTGGCGCTGACGGAACTCCACCTGCAGGCCGTTGTAATTGGAGTAGCCGTTGTCATCCAGGTAGGT
>JBKPSE010000446.1:0-1952 GCA_046765855.1 Acidobacteriota bacterium
CCACTAACCGAATCTCCCTGTCACGTAGTCTTCCGTGAGTTTTTCGGCCGGAGCGGTGAAGATCTTTTCGGTGCGATCGTACTCGACCAGCCGGCCAAGCCAGAAGAACGCCGTGTGGTCGGACACCCGCGCCGCCTGCTGCATGTTGTGGGTGACGATGACGATGGTATAGGTGGACTTGAGCTGATAGATCAGCTCTTCGATTCGCTGCGTCGCAATCGGGTCGAGTGCCGACGCGGGTTCGTCCATCAACAGCACATCCGGTTTCACCGCCAGCGCGCGCGCGATGCACAGGCGCTGCTGTTGTCCGCCTGACAGGGCCAGCGCCGACTCGTGCAGCCGATCTTTGACTTCGTCCCAGATCGCCGCCTGTCGCAGGCTTTCCTCCACGCGTTGATTCAGCTCGGCCCGGCCGCGCGTCAGGCCGTTGATGCGCATGCCGTAGGCGATGTTCTCGAAGATCGACTTGGGAAACGGATTCGACTTCTGGAACACCATGCCGACGCGGCGGCGCAGCGAAACGACGTCGGTGGCGCCACGATAGATGTCCCGGCCGTCGATCGTGACCTCGCCGTCCACGCGCGTGCCGGGGATGATGTCGTTCATGCGGTTCAGCGTGCGGAGGAACGTGCTCTTGCCGCAGCCCGACGGCCCGATGAACGCGGTCACGAGGTTGGCGGGGACGTCGATCGAGATGTCTTCGAGCGCGCGCGTGGCGCCGTAGTAGAAGTTCAATCCGCGGACGGCAATCTTGCACGCGCGCCCCGCCTGTGCCTCGACCGCAGGGGGAGCCGGTCGGGATTGCAGCGCCGCGGCAAGGGACGACATGCCCCGATGCTACTGATCGAGCGTTTCCGTCACGTTACCCGCGTGTAACGTCTCTGTAACGGCGTGGACGCGCTCCCTGCCACGCTCATTCGAGCTTTGGCGTAAGGGGCGCCGGCGAGTCCGGCTCGGCGAGGAACGAGGCGATCTGGCGGCGCAGTTCGTCCTGGATCACTTCCACTTTGCGCCGCGCGTCGAGCACGCGGAAACTGAACTCATCGGCCATCGACGCATACTCCTTGAGCAGCGCGCGCTGGTAGGCGCGGAAGCTCTCATAGATGTCGTCGCCGAGCTTGAGGTCCATGCCTGATTCCCAGTAGTCCATGCCGCGCGACTGCAGCACGCGCCGGATCAGCGTCTTCTCGTCGATGCGCAGGTAGAAGACCAGATGCGGCGCGATGCCGAAGCCGTAGAGATTGCGAATCCACGCGCGATCGACGCCGCGCACTCCGGCGCGGGCGAGCGCGGTGAAGATGTAGCGATCAGAGAGAACGATGAAGCCGGCCTTGAGCGCCGGGATGATCTCCTTCTCGAGCCGATCGGCGAAGTCGGTCGCATAGAGCAGCACGAACGTCAGCTTGTTGAGCGTGTTGCTCGACTTCGCCAGATCGATCGTCGGCGACATGAGCTCCGATCGCGTCCACCCCGTCTCGATCACGCCGTAGCCCTGGACCTCGAGCCACTCGCGCAGCAGGCGGATCTGCGTCGAGCGCCCGACGCCGTCCGTCCCTTCAATCGCGATCAGCTTGCCCGGGTAATTCGAGATGCTCAGGTAGGGAATGCCGTAGCTGTAGTACTGCCCGGCCTTGCCGCCGCCGTTGGCCCCCGAGTCCTCAGGCGGATTCATCGACGAGGTTGTCATGATGTTCGATCTCGAGATGCTGCGAGACCAGCCGGCGGAAGATGCGCTGCTGGTCGGTGATGCTGCCCGACGCGTTGACGACGCTGAGTCCGTATTCGTCGACGATCCGATCGTATTCGTCGAGCACTTTGCCCTGGAAGATGCGGAAGCTCTCGAGCGGCTGCGAGCTCCAGCCCATGTCCATGCCGGCTTCGTAGAACTTCAGCTTCACCCGGCGCGCCATCAATCGATCGACGGAGACGTCGATCGGGACGCGGAAGTAGAC
>JBKPSE010000447.1:0-8741 GCA_046765855.1 Acidobacteriota bacterium
CGGTGGGAGCGATCACCTGGGCGTTGCCCACCGCCGCCGGGAGTCAACGGGCACTCACAGTGCCCGGTGCGAGGGACGAGGCGCTGCCCGCCTCGGTTCGCCGCAGCGTGGAAGCCATCTCGCCTGGTTATCTGAAGGCGATGGGGATCCCGTTGCGCGGCGGACGGGACATCTCCGCGGCCGACGCCCCCGGGGCCGCACCCGTCGCTCTGGTCAACGAGGAGCTCGCGCAGCGGCTATGGCCGAACGGCAGCCCTGTCGGCCAACTGCTCCGGATCGGCACGGTCGCGGAAGCGGCGCCGGTCGTCACGATCGCTGGCGTCGTCGCCACCGTTCGCCGCAGCGCGATGCATGACGTGCCCTTGGCGCGCGTCTACGTGCCTCTCGCGCAGTTCCCAAATCGTACTGTCACGCTGGTCGCTCGCGCATCGGGTGACGCGGCAAACGCGGCGAGCGCGATCAGCGCCGGCGTTCGCGAAACGGATCCCGCGCTGTTCGCCGAACGCATGAAGACGGTGCAGGCGGACGTCGCCGAGTTCCTCGCGCCAGTGCGCTTGCTCACCGTACTGCTCGGCGGATTCGGGACGATCGGCGTGTTGTTGGCTGCGCTGGGCGTCTTCGGCACTATGAGCTACACGGTGTCGCAACAACGCGGTGAGCTGGCCATCCGATCCGCCTTGGGGGCAAACCGCGCTGCCTTGCTGCGATTCGCGTTGGGCGGAGCGGCGTGGATGACCGTAGCGGGGATCATCGCCGGCACGGCATGTGCCGTCGTGGCGGCGCGCAGCCTGCGCGCATATCTCTACGGAGTCGCGCCTACGGACGCGCGGACCTACGCGTTGACGGCGGTGTTGCTGTTCGTCGTGGCCATGGCGGCATGCTATCGGCCGGCGCGATCCGCATCGTCGGTCGACCCGATAGCCGTCCTGCGCGGCTGATATTCGCCGCCGCTGCAAACGCGCACGGCTGTCACACCACGGTTTCGTGTTCGGTGTCGGTATCTTCGGCGCGGGAGCCGTTCGGCGCTTTTTTGCGGCGCGGACGGATGTCGTGCCGCTTGATCATTTCATTCAGAGTCGTGGGCTTGATGTGCAGCAGCTCGGCCGCGCGCTTCTGCACGCCGCCCGCCGCCTCGAGCGCCGACTCGATCAGGCCGCGCTGGAACGACGCCTCCGCGTCGCGGTAGGAGATGCCCTCGGGCGGCACGACGAACTGCGGCATCTGGAACCGCCGGCTGCTGCGCACGTTCTCGGGAATCAGATCCGCCTCGATGCGCGGGCCGGAGCTGAGCACGGTCGCCCGCTCGATCACGTTCTCCAGCTCGCGGACGTTACCCGGCCAGTCGTGGTCCATGAGCAGATCGAGCGCTTCGGCCGAGAGCTCGAGGCCCGGCTTGTTGTTCTCTTCGCCGTACTTGTCGATGAAGTGTTGGACGAGCAGCGGGATGTCGTCCTTGCGCTCGCGCAGCGGCGGCAGTTCGACGGTAATGACGTGCAGGCGATAGTACAGGTCCTCGCGGAACTTGCCTTCCTGCATCATCTTCTGCAGATCGACGTTGGTCGCGGCAATGATGCGCACGTCGACCTTGATCGTCTCGACGCCGCCCAGCCGCATGAACTCGCGTTCCTGGATCACGCGCAGCAGCTTGGCCTGCGTCTCGAGCGGAACGTTGCCGATTTCGTCGAAAAAGATCGTGCCCTTGTCGGCGAGCTCGAACAGCCCCTTCTTGGGATAGACGGCGCCGGTGAAGGCGCCCTTCACATGGCCGAAGAGGTTCGATTCGAGCAGGTCCGGCGGCAGGTTGCCGGAATTGACGGTGATGAAGGCCCGATCCGCGCGCGCCGAATTCTGGTGCAGCGAACGCACGACGAGCTCCTTGCCGGTACCGCTCTCGCCGTTGATCAGGATCGTCGTTCGGCTCGGCGCCGCCTGAATGATCAGGTCGAACACCTGGCGCATCCGCGAGCTCTTGCCGATGATGTCGCCGAACCGGTTGGAGTGCGCCTGCAGATTCTGGCGCAGCGCGCGGTTCTCGGCGACCAGGCGCCGCTGCGCCAGGGCGTTGCGCAGGACCACGAGCACTTCATCGTTCTTGAACGGCTTGCTGATGTAGTCGTAGGCGCCGCGCTTCATCGCCGCGATCGCGTTCTCGACGGAGGCGAACGCGGTGATCATCAGCACGGGAAGGTCGTCGTCGATCTTCTTGATCTCGTCGAGTGCGGTGACGCCGTCCATGCCCGGGAGCATGACGTCGACGATGGCCGCGTCGAACGGCATCGAGCGGATCAGGTCGAGGCCCTCGTGCGCCGTCGCCGCGAGGCGGACTTGATAGCCCTCGCGCGTGAGCAGCGTCTCGAGGATCTCGCGCATGATCTCCTCATCGTCGATGACCAGAATGGTGCTCATGCCGCTCACAGCCCGCGCGCCTGCGCCGTACGGTTGGCTTGCGCGAGCGGCAGGCGGATCGAGAAGCGCGTGCCCTGCCCGACTTGACTGTCGCACGTGATGGTGCCTCCGTGCTCCTGGACGATGCCATAGGTGATCGACAGACCAAGGCCGGTGCCCTTGCCGATCTCTTTGGTAGTGAAAAACGGATCGTAGATGCGCGAGAGCTGTTCGGGCGGAATGCCCAGGCCGGTGTCGGCGACCTCGACGATCGCGCCGTTGCGATCTTCGCGCGTCACGATCGTCAGCCAGCCGCCCTTCGGCATCGCGTCGCGTGCGTTGAGGAAGAGGTTGAGGAACACCTGCTGGAGCTTGTGTTCGATCCCCTGCACGATCGGCGCGACCGGAGCCAGTTCCTTGCGCACCTGGATGCTGCCGGTGCGGAACTGGTGTTCGAGCAGCGACAGGACGTCGTTGATGACCGTATTGATGTCGCAGGGACCGCTGTCGACCTGCGCCGGACGGGCGAGGTTGAGCAGACCGTTGACGATCTTGGCGGCGCGGAATGTCTGCCGCTCGATCTTCTCGAGCACCTTCGTCGACGGATCGTCCGCCGGCGCCTGCTGCAGAAGCATCTGCGTGTAGCTGGAAATGCCGGTGAGCGGCGTGTTCACCTCGTGCGCGACCCCGGCCGCCAGCAGACCAATCGACGCCATCTTCTCCGATATCTGCAACTGTTCCTCGAGCTGCACGCGCGTCGAAATGTCCTCGACGATGACGATCGTACCAACCGCTTCCCCGGCGTCGTCGCGCAGCGGCGTCGCGCCGAGGTTGACCAGCAGACGCCGCGGCGGCTCGTGCGCCGTGGTCAAAGGAATGCGGTAATAGGCCGCGCCTTCCGAGGCCTCGCTGATCATCCGGACGAACTGCGTGTCGAAGAGCGAGTCGAGCGGCTGGCCAACCGCGACCTCGTGCCGAATCCCGTAAAGTTCCTCCATCTGCCGGTTCCAGCGGACGACGACGCCGCGGCGGTCGAGAACCGCCATGCCGTCGTTCAGCGACTCGAGGATGTTCTCGCTGAACCGGCGCATTCGCTCGAGCTCGTCCGCCTTCGTCCGGAGCTGGCGGTAAAGACGCCCGTTCTCGAGCGCGGTCGCCGCCTGCGCCGCAACGGCGGAAAGGAGGGCCATGTCTTCGCTGCTCAACGGCTCCGCGCTCGCCTTGCGGCCAAGCGCCATCACCGCGATGGTGCCTTCCTTCGAGACGCAGGGAACGAAGTAATGGATCCCGGCGTCGCGCCAGAAATCGATCTCCCGGCTATCGAGCCGGCGCAGCGCGAGAGTCTCATCGAGCGCGAGCGTGTGGCCTGAAAAGAGGCGCGTGGCCACTTCCGACTGGCGCGGGAGCGGCGGCGGCCCATCGGCAAAACCGGCGTGGGCGATCGTGATGAACTCGCCGGTATCCGCCGAAACCGGCGCGAGCATCACGGCCATCCGATCGACGACAAGGGTCTCGGTGACCCGGCTTACCAGCCGCTCGCTCAAGCGATTGAGGTCGAGATCGCTGTTCAAATCGCGCGCGAAGCCGACGAGCGCGCGGCGGTAATCGTAACGATCACGGTAATAGACGCGGTCGAGACCTGTCTGAATCGCGTTCTTCACCGGCCGCGAAAGCAGGACGACGACGAAGGTGGCAAGCAGCGCGATGATCGGATTGCGCTCGTCGGCGTCGCGCAGGAAGACGGCGCCGGCGATGCGCAGCAGAATCGCGTAAATGGCCGCAATCGCCGCAAGCGCCGCAGCGTAGACAAGCGCGCGCTTGATGATGACTTCGACGTCCATCAGGCGGTAGCGCACGATCGCGGACGCGAAGGCGAGCGGAATCAGACCGAGCAGCAGCGCGGTGTACTCGAAGCCTTTCAGCGGGTGCAGTCCGAACGCGAACGGCATCGCATAGCCGAGCACGAAGGGCACCGATCCGAGCGTGGTGCCCCACACAATCCAGCGCAACTGGCGGCGCGCGGTGACCGACCGCACCTGGCGCAGCGCCCGAAGCATGATGGCCAGTCCCGCGATCAGACTGATGCCGAGATAAATGAGCTGCCCGGATTGCACGATCGCCGTGACCCGCGCCAGCACCTCGCCGTGCGCCGACCCGTTGATCACGCCGGCGACGGATGCGCCGCCAAGCAGCAAGGCTGGAAGGTACAGCGCCGGGATCAAGCTGCGCGCCGCGTCGCTGCGCACCCACGCGTCGGGACGATCGGGAAAAACGAGCGCGAAATGGAGGAACAGCGGCGGCAGCAGAAGCTGCGCCGTCAGGTCGCCCCAGTAGAACGTCCAGTCGAGCGGATCCAGCTTGCCCGTGAATGAAAACGCCATCACGCCGAAGAAGGCGACCGTCAGCCAGAAGAAGTGGAGCGTCGCCTGATGATCGGGACGGCGCAGGCGGACCGAGGCGCCGACCAGCAGCGAAAAAATGCCGACAGCGGCGAGGGCGAGATACAGGCCCAGCGGTGACGACGGGATCGGCGCAATCGCGATATCGAGGTGCTGCCGAGCGTCGAGCCGCGCGATGGTGTACCGCAACGACTGCCCCTGTTGCGCCGAATGGAGCGCCGCGACCACGTCCTCGACCCGATCCACCGGCTTGCCATCGATGGCGAGCAGCAGGTCTCCCCGCTGCAGGCCGGAGCGCTCCGCCGCGGTCCCGAACGCGACTTCCGAGGCGACGACGTCCGCGGCGTCCTGCTTCCACAGCACGCCGTCCTCGAGCTCATGCCAGGTCAACCGCTGGGCGATATTCAGCCCGGCGAGGAACAGCAAGAACGCGACGATGAGACTGGTCCCCGTTCGGATCATGCGTACACGTTGTATCCAGCTGAGGCTAGCAAACCGCATACCCCGGACACCGGGCCGCTGCCTTGAGACAAACACTTTGTTTTCAAGTGTTTATACCACGGGGCGGTGACGAAGATGCCCGTCGATTCCAAGGAACCGGACAAGCATCCAAAAAGCCGGAGATTGCTGGGGAGAACCTAGAACCTGATCAACACTCCGCCCACGACGCGCTTGGGCGGACGGACGACCAGGAGCTCGTCGTAGATCGAGCCTGGATCGTTGGGATCGCGGAACAGGTTGCGCAGACCGACGAGGACTTCCCAGCGCGCCGCGTCGCTGAACGGCATGAACGGCAGCGCCTGGTTCACCTGCACATCGAAACGGTAATCGAACGACGGCCGCGTCGGGTCTGCGCCGCGCGCGAACGCGCTGTTCACCTTGTAGAGCACGAACACGCGGGTCGCGGTCTGCGGAAGCTCGGTTTCCACCGACGTGGTGACGTCGTGGATGTCTTCCTTCTGTGGCCGGATCGCCGCCGGGGCCCACGCCGCGATCGCCGCCATGTCGCCGCGCGCGATCCAGTGCGCGCGCGTGACGCTGTAATCGATCGTGCCGCGCACGCGCTGCTTCGGCGTGCTGGCCAGGCGCACGCCCCAACCGTCGGCCTCGACCCCTCCTGCGCTCGCCACGAAATAGTGCCCGGGAGACTGCGGACCGCCGTTGACCGGCAGGCCGAAGAGCGTCGCGAGCTGGCGATCGACGCGCTGCTCGTAGCGGCGCACGCCGAGGATGTAGGTGCCGTCGAATTCGTGGTTGACGCCGATGTCGTAGAAGCGGACGCGCTCGACGCGGAGGTCCTCGCCATCGAGCGGCGCGAAGGTGCGCTCGGGCGGCAGCCATGGTCCCACGGTGGTGGACGCGAGGAATTCCTCCGCGCCCGGTGCGATCATGCGCTGCGCGACGGTGCCGGTGATGTGCGTGTTCGGCCGCGGAGACAGCGTGATGCCAACGCGCGGGCTCATCAGCGAGTGCTGGGTCAGGTAGTCGTAGCGCGCGTAGCGCGCGCCGTAGTCGACCGCGATCGCCGGGGAGATGATCCAATGATCGCTGCCGAAGATCTCGCCGACGTTGCGCGAGTCGTCGTTCAGCGTCGCGGCGCCGGGAAGCATCAGCGCGCGCGGCCTCGGATGCTGATACTGCTGCGTGCTGTAGGACACGCCGAACGCGTAGGCATGCGACGAGGCGATGCGCGACGAGAACGAGCCGGCCAGAATCCACGCCGACATGTCCGACTGGCTCATCGACGCGCGCACGTCCCACCGACCGGACGCGACCGGTGCGCCGATCGACATATAGGCGACGCCGCGCGGCACGAAGTCGGCGAACGCAAGCGGTCCCGGTCCGAACGCCGAAGTGGTGAGGAAATTCACCTCGCCGGAAAACGGCGTGGCGGTAAAGAAGGATGCCGCCATGTTCGCGGCGCTGTCGAATGCACGCCCGACACGCGAGCCGTTGCCAGGCGCGGCAACGTCGCTAAGGCCCTCGCTCGCCGCGTCGGCAATCGACACGACGCTGCCGTCCTGCTTGAGCACACTGCGTTTGAAGTGGCGCAGCCACCAGGCCACGTCGGTGTGGTTGTCGCTCGTCTCGCCCGGTGTCGACGATTCGGTCGACGCCGCACCGACACCCGCAGCCAGGATCGGCCGCGCCTGCGGCACGTCGACAGCGCGCCGCAGCTGAATCTTGCTGACCTCGGACGTCGAGGCGTTGACGCGCACCCCGTCGCGCCGGCTGCTGACGAATCCGGGGAGGTGGACGCGCAGCTGATACTCGCCCGGAGGCAGCGGCTGAATCACGAACCGGCCGCGCGCGTCGGTGGTCGCCATCAACGTCGCCGCGCCGAGCGCCGACACCATGGCTCCGGCCAGCGGGCCGCCGCGCTCGTCGATCACGATCCCGTGGATGCTGCCCAGCGTCAGGCGCGCCTGCTGCGTCTGTTCGGCCGCGCCGGGCGGCACGGATCCGAGCATCCCCTGGGCGGACGCCGAAACCGCCGTCAACCCGACGATCGCCGCCGACGCGATGAGCCCGGTGAGGCGAGCCATGACTGTCCTTCCTACGGCGTTACCGTGAAGTTCACGTTCTGCGTAAGGACCTTGGCACTGAGTTTATCGGTGATCTTGATCTCGAGCCGGTAATCCCCTTCCGGAAAACTCTGCAGCGGAACGCCCTGACCGGCCTGGATGCTGCTGCTGCCCGACGGATCGAACTTCGAGCCCATCGACTCCGAGCTGAACACCTGCGGGTCGGTCGCGTTGAAGCGCTTTTCCACCCCGCCTTCCTGGCGGAAGAAGGTATAGGTTGCTTCGAGGTTGAATTTCTTTTCCGGCGTGATCTGCGGATTATAGATCTGCAGCAGCACGATCAGCTCCTGCGATTTCTTGAACTTGCGATCCGGCGACACGACGATCTCGGTCTGCCCGAACGCGTACGGGTGCTCCGTCTGCTGGTCCGGCGTAATCGGCGCGGACAGCTGATCGACGCGATCGGCGAGGATGACCGAGCTGGTCGCGAACTCGCCGTTCGAGAAGTTCGGCACGTCGAGCGGGTGCTTGAGCACGGATATCTTGCCGGGGCTCGCGGCCGGCGCGCCGGGAGCCGTGCGCTCGTGCAGGACGACGTAGAGATCGTAGCTGCCGGAGGGAACGCCGATGCCGCGCAGAATCCGGATCGGTTGTCCGGGCGACGGCTTCACCTCCAACTGCTGCGCGTCTTCGAAAGGATACGCGGCAGCCGCAGGCGCGGGCGCGCTCTTCCCGTCGTTCTTCTTGTCCTTCTTGTCCTTGTCCTTGTCTTTGTCCTTCGCCGTCGCCGCCGGCGGCGCGGGCGGCGCCGTCATCCCGCGCGGGACGACGCGGAGATAGATCGTCAGCGCGTTGCTCGAGAGCTTGGCCGGATCGATCGTCAGGGTAATCGGTACCCAGACGCGGTTGCCCTGCGCCTTGAGGAAGTCGTTCGAGAACAGGATCGGAAAATCGGCGGGCGCCGGCTGCCCGCTCATCGCCGCGTCGGCCGTGCGCACCAGGTTCTGGATTTCCTGCTGCTCCGCCACCGCTGCGGCCTGAGCGGCCGCGTCGGGCTTCTGGTCCGTCTTCGCGCGCTGATCGGCCAGCACGAACGTCCCGCTCGTCGTCGCGAGCAGAACGGCGGTCAGTGCGCGCATCAGACCGACCCTCGGTAGCGAGAACGACGACATCAGATCAATGACTCCTCAACCCATGGATCATAAGCCCGTAAAGGGTGGGAGTCAAAAGCACTTGGCGCTCTGATAAGATTCCCGGTCTATGCCCCGCCCGGCGCGCCTTCTCGACGTCAGCGTGCTGTTGACGCCGGGCATGCCGGTGTATCCCGGCAACCCCGAATTCGAATACACCCCCGTTCACCGCATCGCCGACGGGCACAGCTCCAACCCTGTCTCTTATACACATCTCCGAGCCCACGAGACTTAATAGCACA
>JBKPSE010000448.1:0-3368 GCA_046765855.1 Acidobacteriota bacterium
CTCCTGCGCCCGCGCCGCGGCGGCGGCGCGCGACACGCGAACGCCGGGCGCGATCCCCAGCGTCGTCGGACTCACCATCCGCGGGCGCGCACCAGTCGGCACGAGCTCGTCGCCGTCGGGCGTGACGTCCGCATATTGATAGAACCCGGTGGCCGGATCCTCGACCACCGTGTATCCATTCAGCGTTTCGAAGACGGCATGATGCTGATCGCCCCAGCCGCGAACGTAGAGTGCGGTTCCGTCAGGTTGCGTGAAGGTGAACTGCTTGCCGCTGAATGGAACAGACATGTCATCACCCCCGTGACTCGTCGGACGCCGAGAGCCGTGGAGCTTACCATGCGCCGTTCTCGCGGACTGTCAGTCTCTGTCTGACGCGTCTCGCCGTTCCGGTGATCCGAAAGAACTAGTCGAAGGTCAAGACGGCAAAGATCACCGCGATCACCGCGAGCAGCGTGGTCACTTTGGCCACCGCCTGCAGCCGGACCGAGGCTGCCGCGTCACCGCCGCGAATCAGCCGCTGCAGATGATGGATGTAGCCAACGCTGAGCGTGAGCAGTACGACGGCGGTGAGTTTGGCGTGAAACTGCCAGGGCAGCGAGCCGAGACCATCCCACTTCGTGTAGAGCATGATGCCGCCGGTGACCCACAGCACCGCGAGACCGATATCGCCTACCCTGCTCATCGCCGGAGGAAACCGGCTGAAGGTCACGCACTCGGCGGGCGTCGCCTTCGCGATGAGACCCGCCATCACGATATTCGCCGCCGACACGGAAAAGCCCATCGCCAGGCCGAGAAAATGCAGCACCAACAACGCTTGATTGAATGAATTCATGGCTCCTTCAGATGGTTCTCCGGCAATTGGGACGGCAGCGGCACGGGACGCCCGCCACGCCGTCCGTGTTGTAGTCGTAGGTCAGCTCTTCACCTTTGCGGATATTCCGTGACGCCCGGATCCAGATGTGGCGTCCGACGATGTCGACGTAGCAATTCGGCCGGCAGGCGTGATTGATATACCGCGCGGCATTGCCGCCGAAGGCCGCGTCCCGCGCCCAGCGATCGTTGATCGTGAAGAGCCAGATCCGGTGCCGCGGCAGGTAGCGCTGCTCGCGCCGCCACGCTTCGGCCTGAGAGACGAGCTGTCCCTTGTATTCGATGATGAAGGCATCCTCGTCGATTGGTTGCGCCGCATAAACGCCCCATCCGGAGATGGGCGAGCGGCGGCGGGAAATGCGTGGACGCTCACTGTTTGGTGACATTCACATAATAGAGGTCGGTCGCGACCTCGAAACGGTCCTTGCTCAGATCCGTTTTCATCAATGCCCAGTTCGTCGTCGGGCGGATGATCGTCCACTTGCCGCGCTCGCCGACGCGGATCGGCATGGCGAAATCCCGCTCGTCCGCCTTCCAGCGATAGGCGACCGTCCCTTCCGCTTGATTGAAAGCGAGCTCGAGAACCGGCAGATCCGCCCGGCGGAGATATTGATCGAAGATCGGCGTCAGCTCCTGACCGAGCTGCGCGTTCACGTAGCGAACCAGATCCTCGGTCATGATGTTCTGATACTTGAAGTGCTGGAAGACATCGCGCAGCAGCTTCCGCCACCGCTCATCGTCATTGACCACGCTGCGGAGCGTGTTGAGGAAGAGCGCGCCTTTGAAATACATGTCCTGCGGCGGTGTGCGATGGATGCCGCGTTGCGTGACGATCGGCTCGCGGTTGCGGACCTTGGACTTGTAGCCGTTCACGTACTTGAGCGCTTCGTCGTAGCCGAACAGCCGCTCGACGTAGAGATTCTCGAGATAGGTCGTCCAGCCTTCGTGGATCCACATGTCGGAGACGTCGGCCGCCGAGACGGCGTTGCCAAACCATTCGTGGCCGCTCTCGTGAATGATGATGAAGTCGAACTTCGGGCTGACGCCGACGCCGGTCCAGTCGCGTTCGAGGTAGCCGTTGGCGAAACGGTTGCCGTAGGTGACGGCGGTCTGGTGCTCCATGCCGGAATACGGCACCTCGATCAGCTTGTAGCCGTCCTTCTTGAACGGGTATTCACCGAAAAAATACTCGAAGGCTTCGAGCATCGGCTTGGCCTGCGCGAACTGGCGTTTGGCCGCTTCGAGGCTGCCGGGCAGCACCCAGAAGTCGAGCGGCATGTCGCCAAGACGGTCCTGAAAGTGGACGTACTTGCCGATGTTGAGCGAGACGCTGTAGTTGTTGATCGGGTACTGCACGAGCCAGTCCCAGCGCGTGTAGCCGTCGCCGAGATCGGTTTTGCCGAGGAACTTGCCGTTCGAGACGTCGGTCAGCTCGTTGGGAATCGCAACGCTGATTTCCATCTTCTCGACTTCGTCGCGCCACTGGTCCTTGTTCGGCCACCAGATGCTGGCCCCCTCACCTTCGCAGGCGGTGAAGATCCAGTCCGCGCCGGCGGGGTCCTTCTTGAACGCCATCCCGCCGAAGCGTCCCTGCTCCTTCGGATTTCCTGAGTAGTAGAAATCGATGCTGTATTCGCGGCCGGCGCGGAGCAGCTGCGGGAAGTCGACCCAGACGGTGTTGATCTCGCGATTGTATTTGAGCGGCACCGACCCGATGACGATTCGGTCGACGTTCAGATTGGCGTAGAGATCCAGCTGGATGCGCGAATCGTCCCTCACCATCCGGAAGTGGATGGTATTGCGGCCGGAGATGAACTTCTTCGCGGGATCGACGCGCACATCGAGCTTGTACGAGAGCAGGTCGTTGTTCGCGCGATAGCGGCCGTACTCGCCGCGCAGGAAGTCGGCCCGCGTCGGCGGCCGCAGCGTCGGCTGCGGTTGCGCCGGCGGATTGGCCGGTGCCTGTTGCGCCAGCAGCAGCGCAACGGCCAGCATGGTGCGAGATATCATCCAGGTTCCTTGCCGACGCGGCTATTTTATACGCTCGACGGGACTGTTCACGCGCGCAGCTGATACGAGATCCAGAAGCCGGCGACCATCATCGCGTAAATGCCTGCCGCGATCAGCGCACGCGACGGCGCGCGCCGCACGTCTGTTTCTGCGATTGTCGCTCGGGGGTGCCGCCGCAGGCACAACGCGTAAGCGGCGAGACCGGCCAGCGCGCCGGCAAAGACGTCTACGGCGTAATGCTGCTTGGTGAACAGCGTCGACAGTCCGATGAGCGCCGCCCACACCGCGGCGGCGACGCCGACGCGCCGGTGCACGCGGTAGCAGGCCAGCGCGGACACGAACGCGTAGGCGACGTGCAGCGACGGGAAACAGTTGTACGGCACGTCCATCGAATAGATGACCGCGAGCGTCCACGCGGCGAATCCGGTCACCGCCACGTGCGGCGGCCTGGGCGCTGAAGTGGGATAGAGCAGAAAACCGAGATAGGC
>JBKPSE010000449.1:0-6103 GCA_046765855.1 Acidobacteriota bacterium
ACGGACAGAGCAGCGGACAGCCGCTGCTGCTGTTGAGCGGATCGAGCATGGCGGCCGCCGTGACCTCCGGTGTCGTCGCGCTCGTGCTCGACGCTCACAATCTGAATGGCCTCAGGCATCAGCGTCCGCTGACGCCGAACCTGATAAAAGGCGTTCTGCAGTACAGCGCGATCGGAATCGCCGGCGCGGATTACCTGTCTCAAGGGGCGGGCGAGGTAAATGCCGCGGGGGCGATCGCGCTCGGCGGCGCCATCGACACCTCCCAGCCGATTGGCGCGACCTGGCTGAGCGGCGTCGCGCCGTCCTCGACGATCGACGGCGTGAACTACTCCTGGTCGCGTCACATCGTCTACGGCGATCGCGTGCTGACCGGCGACGTGCTCACGGCGAACAACATCGTCTGGAGCTCCAACATCGTCTGGGGTACCGCCGAGACCGAGGGTGACAACATCGTGTGGGGCAGCGCCGCCATCGAGGCCGACAACATCGTCTGGGGCACGAACATCGTCTGGAGCAGCAACATCGTGTGGAGCACCAGGATCGTCGGCCAACGTCTCGATGGTTCCAACATCGTGTGGGGCAGCAACATCGTCTGGAGCACGTTCGAATCCGACAACGTCGTGTGGGGCGCGATGACGGAAGGGGACAACATCGTCTGGGGGGCGGCCAGCGAAAGCGACAATGTCGTGTGGGGGACGGCCGTCCGGCGTTAACATTGCCCGGTGCGTCGCCCCGGGGACCTCATTGTTGCAGCCGCGGCAGCCTGGACCGTCGCGGCTGGCTCCAGCGCACGGCCGGCCGCGCAGTCGGCCCTTGCGGCCCGCGTCGACTACCAGCGGCAGATCCAGCCAATCTTTGCCCGGCGCTGCCTCGAATGTCATAACGAGACGAAGCGCTCGGGCGGACTATCCCTCGCGAGCTATTCCGACGCGCTCGAAGGCGGACGCACGGGCGCGATCATCCGTCCCGGCGCCGCTGCGCGCAGTCTGATCGTCCACAAGATCACCGGCGCATCCGATCCGCGGATGCCGAAAGACAAGGAGCCGCTGCCGGCCGGCGAAATCGCGACGATTCAGCGATGGATCGACGAGGGTGCGCGCGAGACGCCGGCATCGCGGCCGGCCCCGCCGCCATGGGAGCCCTCGATCGAAGTGAAGCGGCCGGCGACGCCGCCGATCCTGTGGCGGGGATGGTCGGCGCCGATCGATCGGTTCGTCGCGAAATACCTCATCTCGCATCGTACGTCGCCGCCCTCGACCGTGTCAGATGCGCAGTTCGCGAGGCGTGCGTATCTCGATGCGTGGGGACTGCTGCCCGCGCCCGAGGAGCTCGAGGCGTTCACGACCGATACCGCTCCGGGGAAGCGCGACGCGCTCGTCTCTCGGCTGCTCGCCGACAACGAGAAGTATGCCGAGCACTGGATGTCGTTCTGGAACGACCTGCTGCGCAACGAGGACGGCGTCACTTATTTCTCCGAGACCGCCGGGCGCAAGAGCATCACCGACTGGCTGTATCGAGCGCTGACGACGAACCTTTCTTACGATCGATTTGTTGCGAAGCTGCTCAACCCCGAAACGTCCAGCGATCCCGAAGGATTCCTGATCGGCGTCAACTGGCGCGGCGAGACGAGCGCGGCGGTGACGCCGTGGATGCAGGCATCGCAGAACACCGCCCAGGTGTTTCTCGGCATCAATCTGAAGTGCAACGCGTGCCACGACAGCTTCGTCAGCCGCTGGAAGCTGAAGGATGCGTACGCGCTGGCCGCGTACTTCTCCCCAGAGCCGACGCTGCAGCTCTATCGCTGTGACGTGGCGCAGAACAAGTACGCAGAACCGGCGTTCCTGTTTCCCGACTTGGACCGGACTCCGGCGTCGAGCTCGCTGGCGGATCGCCGCGCGGTTGCGGCGAAGATCTTCACCGATCCGCGCAACGGCCGGCTCGCACGCACCCTCGTCAACCGCATCTGGGCGCGGCTGCTCGGCCACGGCATCGTGGCGAATCCCGACGAACTGGATGGCCGTCCGTGGAGCCCGGAGCTGCTCGACTACCTCGCCGCGGACTTCGTCGAGCACGGCTACGACGTGAAGCGGCTGATTGGCGAGATCATGAAGACGCGCGCCTATCAGCTGACCGCGGTGATGCGCGCGCGAGCGCCGGCGGACAAGGACTACCAGTTCAGGGGACCGGAAGTGCGGCGGTTGACCGCCGAGCAGTTCTCCGATGCGATCGGCGCGATCACTGGCGAGTGGAACGTATATCCCGGGCGGCCAGCGACTGCAGGCGGCAGCTACGCGCGCGAATGGCGGACACCGTCCAGCGCGTTCACGCGCGCGCTCGGCCGTCCGATTCGAGACCAGGTGCATTCGTCGCGCGCGGTGGAAGCGTCGACGCTGCAGGCACTCGAGCTCGTCAACGGCGAGCTCTATGCCAAACGGCTCGCGCGCGGCGCGCGGCGCATGCTTGGCGAGCTGCGGCCCGAACCGGTCAGTCTCTACAGCCGCGCCGTCGCCGGCCGATCCGCGTCCTCGGCCGCGTTCGACGTCGATATCTCACGCGCGAGCACGTTATGGCTCGTGGTGCAGGAGAACGGGTCGAATGCTCCCGAGCGTATTCTGCCGTCCTGGTCCGAGGCGGAGTTGGTGAGCGGCGACGGAATCGTCGCGCTCTCGGCTCTCGCTCCCCGCAGCCAGGATGGTCTGCGCCGCGGCGCCGCCAGCGACAGCGTCGCCGTGACAAACCCTTCCGTCCTCGTTTACGACATCGCCGGCAGAGGCTTCACGCGTTTCCGCGGCACGATTGGGATCGACAATGACAAGGCGGAGATCGGCGCGACGTTGAATCCGCAGATCCGTTTTTTCGTGTTCGACCAGGCGCCCGACATGGAACGGCTGCTGCCGCCGGCGCCTGGAACGCCGCTGCCGCCGCCGCCGCTGATTCGCACGACGGCTGACGCGATTGACCGCGTGTTCCGCCACCTGCTCGGCCGCGCACCGACGGCAGCGGAACGGCGTCTGGCGGAATCGGCGCTGCGCCGCGAGCACGACACACGGCCGTCCGCCGACGGCCTCGCCGATCTGCTCTGGGCGGTGACGATGAAGCCGGAGTTCCAGTTCATTTACTGAGGCGCAGGTGCACAAAGACGAGCGCGCAATCTACCAGAGCCTGACGCGGCGCGAGTTCATGGGCGCGACAACGGCGGCGACGTTGTCGGCGCTGGCGGGACGCGAGCCGACGTTCGCGCAGGGTACGGCCCCGCGGCGTGCGACGGCGGACGCAGTGATCGTGCTGTGGATGGCGGGCGGCATGGCGCAGACCGAGACGTTCGACCCGAAGCGCTACACGCCGTTCGCCCCTGGCGTCCGCGTCGACCAGGTGCTCAGCACCTTCCCCTCGATCCCGACCGCCGTCGATCACATCAAGTTCACCAAAGGGCTGGAGCAGATTGCCAGCGTGATCGATCGCGGCGCCGTCATCCGGACGTTCACCGCCGCCGATCTCGGCTTCATCCTCCACTCGCGGCATCAGTATCACTGGCACACCGGCTACATTCCGCCGCAGCCGATGGCGATGCCGCACCTCGGCGCGGTGATTTCGCGCACGCTCGGGCGCAGGAACCCCGACATGCCGGCGTTCATCGCCATTGGACAGACGGTGGAAGGGGCAGGGGAGATCGGCACGCTGAAGGCGTTCCACACAGCGGGCTTTCTCGGGTCGGAGCACGGACCCTTCCTGATCGTGGACCCGCAGGATGCGGCGTCCGCGGTGGGGCCGCCGAAGGAGCTCGGCGACGCGCGCTTCCGCAGCCGCCGCGAGCTGCTGACGATACTACTCGCCGAGGATCCCGTGTACAGGCACGGCAGCGACTTCCAGCGCGACTCGCTGCTCGCATCCCTCGACTCGGCCGATCGCCTGCTGCGCTCTCCGTCGGCGAAAGCCTTCGATCTGTCGCTCGAGCCAAAGCAGACGTTCGACGCCTACAACACCGGCCGGTTCGGGCAGGGCTGCCTGCTGGCACGGCGGCTGATCGAAGCAGGCGCCCGATACGTCGAAGTCACGTCGGAGTACATCCCCTTCCTGTACTGGGACAGCCACGAGAACGGCCACGAGCGTGCCGCGGCGATGAAGCAGATGATCGACGCGCCGATCGCGCAGCTCGTTCGCGATCTCGACGAACGGGGCCTGCTCGAGCGCACGCTGGTCGTCCTGGCCAGCGAATTCGGCCGCGACGCAATCACCGAAGGCAAGGCGGGCAGGGAAGTGAAGGATCAGGCGATCAATATTCCGGACGTGATGAGCGAGCCGCGCCACTACGGCATGCACCGCCACTTCACCGCCGCGGGCTCGATCCTGCTGTTCGGCGGCGGCATCAAGCGCGGATTCGTGTACGGCAAGACGGCGGAGGAGCGGCCATGCAGCACGATCGAGAACCCCGTCGTCATGGAGGATCTGCACGCGACGCTGTATCACGCGCTCGGCATCGCGCCGGACACCTCCTACGTCGTCGAGCGTCGTCCCGTCTACGTCACGCGCGACGGCGAGGGACGGCCGATTGTCGATTTGTTCGGGTGAGCTGATGAAGGCGACACGACGCGAATTCCTCGCCGCCGCGGCTGCGGCCCCGGCGCTCTCTCCACTGCTCCTTGGCATGCAGGACAAGGCTGGCGTGAAGGCGCCGGTAATGGGCAGCGGCGCTCACATTTACGAGGCCATTCACGACTGGGGCGTGCTGCCACCACACCTCAAGTGGGGCAACACCCACGGCGTGGTGCAGGACGCGCGGGGACATATTCACGTCCATCACACGGTGCACGCGAGCAGCGAGAGCGCGGATTCGATGGTGGTGTTCGATTCGTCGGGACGGTACGTCCGGTCGTGGGGACGGCAGTTCCGCGGCGTCGCGCACGGCCTGCACATCAGCAGGGAAGGCTCTGACGAATTCCTGTATCTGACGGTGAATGCGTCGAACCCCCGCATGACGCCGCCGCCCGAGGTGCAGGCGGCCGTGGTCAAAGCGACGCTGACCGGCGAGGTCGTCTGGACGATCCAGGGTCCGCCGGACGTCGCCGCCTACAAGGATCCGAATCCCGACGGCTCGGCGAAGCGCTACAACCCGACCAACCTGGCGATTGCGCCGAACGGCGACATCTACGTCGGCGACGGCTACGGCTCGTACTACATCAATCACTACAATCGGAAAGGTGAGTACATCCGGACGTTCGGCGGCCGCGGCTCGGCGTCGGGTCAACTGAACGAGCCGCACGGCATCTGGATCGACTCACGCGGCGCGCGCGCGCTGCTGGTGGTCGCCGATCGCCGCAACAATCGCCTGCAACGCTTCACGCTCGACGGCACGCACGTCGATTTCATCGGCGGGTTCCGCCTGCCGTGCCACTTCCACGAGCGCAACGGCATGGTGGTCATTCCTGACCTGCACGGCCGCGTCACCTTGCTGGATCGAGACAACGGGATCGCCGCGCATCTCGGGGATTCCAACGCACCGAACTGGAACAACCCCCTCCGCACCCAGCCGCGCGACGCTTTCATCCCCGGCCAGTTCATCTGCCCGCACGGCGCCTGCTTCGACCACGACGGCAACATCTTCGTCGTCGAATGGGTCGAAGTCGGCCGCGTCACGAAACTGGTTAGAAGGTCAGCGTGACCGCGTTTCGTGGCCCCGTACTTCCGTGTATTCCGTGTATTCCGTGGCTATGAAATTTCCGCGGAGTCCGCGCAGTCCGTGGCTATGAAATTGCCGTGTAGTCGGTGTATTCCGCGGCTATAAATTGCCGCGTATTCCGCGCATTCCGTGGCTATTGATCGCCGCGACGTCCGCGGCTACTTGGTCTCCATCACCCACACGCCCTCCCACTGCGCAGGCGGTGGATTATCGATGAGCAGATCGCAGCGCTTGACATACATCTGCGCCGTCTTGTCGTCGGGATTGATCTCGACGACTTCCTGGAACAGTGCCTTGGCCGGCGCGAACTGTCGGCGGCGGTATTTGTAGAGCCCGTCGCGGAACCGCCCGAGCGCGTCTGAGACACGTGGGTACGTCTCCTCGGTGTGGTAATCGAGAATCTCGTAGACGGCGATCGGCTTCGTC
>JBKPSE010000450.1:0-3489 GCA_046765855.1 Acidobacteriota bacterium
CTATACGATCGTCGGCGACGCCTACCTCGGTCTTGGACGGCTGGCCGACGCGGAAGCGGCATACAAAGAGGTCGCCTCCCGCGCGCCCGGCTTCGTGACCGACACGCGGATGGCCAACCTGCTGCGCGCGCGTGGCGAGTCGAAGCAGGCCATCGCACTGCTGCGCCGCGCGCTCGAAGACGCCGACGCGAAAGACGCGCCGATCGAGACGCGCTCCTGGTGCCGCGTGATGATCGGTTCCACCTTGTTCGAGCTCGGCGACTTCGTCGGGACGGAGCGCGAATATCAAGCGGCCCTGCGCTCGACCCCGAACAGCTATCTGGCAATCGAACACCTGGCCGAACTCCGCTCCTACCAGCGCCGCGACACGGAGGCGCTCGCTCTCTACGACCGTGCCATCGCGCTCGCGCCGCACCCTGATTTTCTCGAGGCCGTGGCACGGACGCACGAGTGGGCGGGACGCGCTGAACAGGCGAAGCAGTGGCACACCCGCGCGCGTGACGGCTATCTGGCCGCCGTGGAGGCTGGCGACCCGGGTTACTACCGCAACCTTGCGATGTTCTTCACAGACGTGGAACGACGCCCGGAAGATGCGGTCAGATGGGCGCGCAAGGATCTCGAGCTGCGCCAGGATCACGGCGCATGGTCGACGCTCGCATGGGCGCTGCTGGCAAGCGGCGACGTGGCCGGCGCGCGCGAGGCGAGCGGCAAGGCCACCGCATCGGGTGCCGAAGACGCAGGCATGTGGTTCCGCGCCGGCATGATCGAAAACGCCGCAGGGAACGCGGACGGCGCGCGCGACGCGTTGACCCGCGCGCTGTCGATCAACCCGCGCTTCGATCGTGCCGCGGACGCACGCACGCTGCTCGAGCAATTGCAGCGAGACACCGTTCGCAAACCGGAGAAATCATGCTGAGAGCCGTGCGTCTGCTGGGTATCGTTGCGCTTGCGATGATCGTGCTGCTCAGCGTTCCGGCGCGCAGCGCCGACCATCGCGATGCGCCGGGCATCTCCGAAGACGGGCGAGCGGACCTGCTCGATGTGTTCGACTTCGTCAATCCCAACAACGGCAACATCGTGCTCGCCGCCACGGTGAATCCGTTTACGATCGGCGGCGCGATCAATGTCGCCTTCGGTCCGGACGTTCTCTACGAATTCAAGATCGATAACACCGGCGATAACGTCGAGGACCTGGTCATCCAGGCGACGTTTTCCCCGACGGTTCCGGGACCGCAGACCTTTTCGATTCGCGGACCGGCCAAGCCACGCATCGCCGGCACGGCGAGCAGCCTTCTGCTCGACGAGACGCCACGGGTGACCGGCCCCGCCACCGGTGTGGTGGTCAATGGCAGCGGTTCGGTCACGCGCGCCTTCGCGGGGCTGCGCGACGATCCGTTCTTCGTCGATTTGATTTGGGTACTGCGCCTGATCGGCGCCCAACCCGGCGGTCCGCTGACGCGCGCGCCCGGACTGGATTTCATCGCCGGCTTGAACTGCAGCGCGCTGGTGGTCGAAGTGCCCGCCTCGGCGCTGCGCGGCAGCACCGGCAACGTGATCAAGGTGTGGGCCACGACCAGTCGCGCCAAGTCGATGACGCGCAGCGGCAGCGTCTATCTCGCCGATGCGCAGACGGGTCCCTTCACCCAGATCGACCGCACCGCGATCCCGGCGGTCAGCACCGTGGTCATCCCGGGACGGCTGAAGGATGCATTCAATCGCGCCGTGCCGGCGCAGGATCAGCTGTTCAAGGACGCGGCGCTGCAGCGGCTGGTGTCGATCAACAATGACGCTGCGTACTCGTCGACCTTGCTGGACGCGGTGTTGCTGCCCGACGTCGCGATCCTCGACATGACCAAGACGAGCGGGTTCCTCAACGGCCGGCGCCCGCAGGACGATGTGATCGACGTCCTCTTATCGGCGGCGAGCAAAGGCGGGGTCACTGGCGACAACGTCAACGCGAACGACGTCGCGTTTCTGTCCGACTTTCCCTTCCTGGCGCCGCCGCATGGACCGGAAGAGACGATTCCCGGCCGCAACAAGCAGCACCATCACTGACGCGACGCGCGCGCGGTCAGAACGTCCAACCGGCGCGACGTGGAAACGATTCATATCGTTCTTCGGGCGCACGTGCCTAGTGCCTGCTTAATCGATCTGCGGTGGATGGGTGGATATCATGCAGTGACTTCGCCGACGAGGCATTGGGGAAGTGTCGCGCGGAATGTAAAGGAAAGCACAACGCGGTAGGCAGACGTGTGCAGCGGAGCGCCGAATGGGTGGCCGTAAGGACGAGGAGCCTCCAGAGTATAAGGGCCTATGCTTGACCGCTTGGTGGCGGGGCAGCTATTCGGCATGGGTGGAAAGCCAATGCC
Organism: Acidobacteriota bacterium; assembly: GCA_046765855.1. Classification (GTDB taxonomy): domain Bacteria; phylum Acidobacteriota; class Vicinamibacteria; order Vicinamibacterales; family 2-12-FULL-66-21; genus JAICSD01. The sequence continues at coordinate 2,370 of JBKPSE010000450.1, forward strand.
GGCTCACCCTTGGACAAAGCCCAAAGGATGGTGAGCGGGTGAACTATGCACAGTCGCCACGTTGAGATGTCGCTCCGGTGGCCGTTCGCGCGAACTGCGGTGTCGAGAGCGATCTTTGCGTTACTCGCGAGCAGCGCACTGGTCTCATGTGGGGACATACCGGAGCCGGGGACTCCCCCGCTCGATCCGGCGCCGCTCTTTAACGGGCACAGTAGTTACCGGACGCTTGATGAGACGCTGAAACAGCTTCCGGACCGATCGACGTGGCACGTGTTGACGGACTCGAAGCGACCGGCGCGAGGCCCATGCCCGAGATTCGATCAATTCGAGTTTACCGTCCCCGCCACCCACCTCGGACATAAGGGAACGTTGAAATTGACATTCATCAACGAGCGTCTCGAGTCAACGGACTTCGCACCAGACGCCTTTCCATCGTACCTGGATGCTCTCCGGGCGAGCGGTATCACGTTTGACGCTGAGGGGCGGGCGACGAGTCGCCCCCCCACGCGGATCTGGCGAGGGGATCTGGGCCCTCCGTTTGTGGCATGGGCCGATACCCGTTTTCAAGCACAAACGAGGGCGTGGATCTCTAGTTGTAGTTGATTGCATTCTGGTCAGGGCCGCGGCTTGCAGACGCAATCATTGAGTGTAACGCCCGCACGATCCCGACGAGCCGGCGCGCGTTGCTCAGGCGACAGGTAGCTAAAGAGGTGGCCGCTCTGCTCGTCGTCTCCGCGCATGCGCCGGCTCCTTTCACAAGGTCAAGGCGCATGGTAGTACGGTGAAAATCGCTTCGTCGATCTGTCCGCGGCGTGTTTTCATACTGTTCAGCCATGATGCAACGCACGCTGGTCCTCATACTAGGCCTGATTCTCTTCGCGCTAGTTGCCGCCGCGGTCGGCTGCGCGTCGGCGAAGCGCACCGCCAGGCTCGGGGAGGAGCGCGAGGCCTTTTATCAAGCGACCCTTCGGTCATATTCCGAGGTTCTCCAACTCGGAATGACCCGCACGGACGTCGAGGCATATCTTCGAGGTAAGAGCAAGCCATTCAAACAAATGTGTTGCATGGAGAGGTCAGCAAAGAACGCCTACGACGACCTCACGAAGATTGGTGAGGAGAA
>JBKPSE010000451.1:0-4108 GCA_046765855.1 Acidobacteriota bacterium
ATCCTCGGTCGAGTACGCCTCTTCGGAGCGCTTCTCGCCGAGCACCAGCGCCCCGACGAGCGCGCGCTCCTGTCCGAGCACGGGAACGATCAACCGCGCACCCGTCCGCTGCAGCCACGCGAGTTCAGCCTGCGGCAGTCGCGTCGCGGGGGAACGCGGATCGGCGAGGAACATTTCGAGCGGATCGTCGGACCAGCCGAGCAGGGTGACGATGCCGCTGTCGAGCGCGAGCGGTTCGAGCGTGCCGCCGCGCGAGGTGACCGCCACCAGATACCCCTCGGCAATCCCCGTCGCCAGCATGCCGGTGACCTGCGGGTGCAGCGCTTGATCGATCTGTTCCACGACGAGAGAGGCGAGATCGGCGGGATCGGTCTCGAAGCGGACGCGGCTTGCCAGCGACAGCAGGATCTTGCGCGCGTCGTACTCTTCTCGGAAGAAGCGCTGATCCAGCCACAGTCGCGCGCGCTCGCGGTAGCGGGCGACGGCGATCGTCGCGCCGAACAGGAGCAGGTACACCACCGATCCGCTGGTGACGATCTGCATCAGGTTCTTGGTCAGGAGCGCGTAGACGAGCGCTGCGCCAGGCAGGATCGTCAGCACGGCGAGCGCGCGATTGGCGAGCGCGTACTGCAGGCTGCGGCGCAGCACGAGTGCCGGGCCGAGCACGCGCGCGACGCCCACCGCGTAAGTAAGTCCGAACGCGGGCAACAGTACGAGCGCTTGCAGGAACGCGGCGATCGGCCATGGAAACGTCGGCATGCTGGCGCCCGACAGCGCGGCAACGATCGGAACACCGTCCTTGATCGCATAGGCGGCCACGCCAGGGACGGCGGTGTAGACGGCCATGCGGATGCGGCGGCGCTCGTTCGCCTCGTGGTTGAAGCGATAGCGATAGACCCCTTCGGCGAGCGCGAGCACGTTGATTCCAAGCGCCAGCGCGAACGATCCGTAATACACGCCAGGATGCGAGGCGTCCCAGAGCGCCGTGTCGCGAGCCGCGCCGACGCCGATCAGATACAGGGACGTCGCCGCCCCCAGCGCGAGCATGGGCGCTGCCGCGACGAACGGCACTGCGTAGAACCAGCGATGACGCTTCAACAGGGGCGATGGAGAAGGGAAGTGCAGGATTGCGAGCGCGATGATTGGAAAGGCGAGCGGCCCGGCCAGCCACGCGAAGACCGTCAGTACACCGCCGGCGCCGAACGGCAGCCGCTGTTCGACGCCAAGTAACGGGCCTCCGCCGGCCACGCCGCTCAACGCCAGCGCGAGCACGCACAAGTGCGCCGTCGCGTCGCCGCTGCGCAGGACGAGCAGCACAATTGCCGCAACCGTGAACACCAGCACCTGGATCGTCATGCCCAGATGCGCCTGCGCCCAGCCGCCCGGGTCCTGACGCCAGGTCAGCGTCTCGGGCGGGCCGGCACGGTAGCGATCGCGCCACGCCGCCAATGCGGCCGTGTCGGTCGATGAAACAGCTGGAGGTCGAGCGAGATTCGGATGGGGATCCGCCGGCAGGTGGGGCCGGACGAAGCCCACCTGCAGGACGGCGTAGACAACTGTCAGCGCGAGGAGCGCGCTGATGACGACGATCGATCGGCGGCTGTGCAAACCGCAGGCATTCTATGCCTGGGCGCCCGAGCGCGCGAGCAGCTCCTTGAGTTCCTCGGAATCCAGGGCCTCGACCTCGAGCAGCGCCTCGGCGATCGCTTTGACCGCGGCCCGGTTCCGGTGGAGCAGGTCGTAGGCCCGATCGTAGCCGCTGTTCAGCACCTTCTCGATCTCTTCGTCGACGCGGCGGGCCAGCGCCTCGCTCATCGCGTGGTTCTTGTCCCCTTCGAAGGCGTTGCCCGGCTTGCGGAACGCGCGCATGCCCAGCGACGACATCCCCCATTCGCAGACCATGTGCTGCGCGATGTCGGTCGCGCGCTCGATGTCGTTCGACGCGCCGCTGGTCATGTGATTCATGAACAGCTCCTCGGCGACGCGACCGCCCATCAGCACGGCCACCTGCGTCTCGAGATACCCCTTGGTGTAGGTGTGACGGTCCCCTTCCGGCAGCTGCATCGTGACGCCCATGGCGCGGCCGCGCGGGATGATCGTCACCTTGTGCAGCGGGTCCGCCATCGGCAGGAGCGCGGCAACGACCGCGTGGCCGGCCTCGTGATACGCGCAGTTGACGCGATCGAGCTCGCTCAGCGAGACGGAGCGCCGCTCGACGCCCATCAGCACCTTGTCGCGTGCCGCTTCCATGTCCTTTGCGGACACCTTGTCCCGCCCTTCCCGCCCGGCGGCCAGCGCCGCTTCGTTGACGAGGTTCGCGAGATCGGCGCCCGAGAAGCCCGGCGTGCCGCGGGCGATCGAACGAAGGTTCACGTCGTCGCCCATCGCGACCTTGCGGCCGTGGACGCCGAGGATGGCTTCGCGGCCGCGCAGATCCGGATTGCCAACGGTGACCTGCCGATCGAACCGGCCAGGGCGGAGCAAGGCGGGATCGAGAATGTCCTGCCGGTTGGTCGCGGCGATGACGACGATGCCGGTCGAGGCCTCGAAGCCGTCCATCTCGACGAGCAGCTGATTCAGCGTCTGCTCGCGCTCTTCGTGGCTCAGGGAGCTGCCGCCGCGGCTGCGGCCCACGGCGTCGAGCTCGTCGATGAACACGATGCACGACTTGTGGCGCCGCGCATCCTTGAACAGGCGGCGGACCCGGGCGGCGCCGACGCCGGCGTACATCTCGACGAAGTCGGAGCCGCTGGCGAAGATGAAGGGCACGCCGGCCTCACCCGCGATCGAGCGCGCCAGCAGGGTCTTGCCGGTTCCGGGAGGGCCGACGAGGAGGACGCCCTTGGGGATGCGGCCGCCGAGCGACGAGAACTTTGCCGGCTGGCGGAGGAAGTCGACGATTTCCTTGACCTCGTCCTTCGCTTCGTCGACGCCGGCGACGTCCTGGAAGGTGACGATGTGTCCGCCGCGTTCGGCAACCTTCGCTTTTCCCGGCGTGTGGATTCTGCCCGCCGTCGTGCGATAGACGGTGAAGCCGATCAGCATCACGAAGAATGCGGCGATCGCGATGGCCCCCGGGGTTACGGCGCCTGGTTCGGGAATCTGCTGGATTTCGATGCGGACGCCGCGGCGGGCGAGGCCGGTAATGAACGAGGAGTCGGCGGTCAGAAAGCTGGGCGGCGGCACCGTCAGGGCGGACGAACCGTCGGCGAGCGTCAATGCGATCGCCCCATCGGCAAAACGCACCTGTTTGACCTGTCCGTTGTCGACCCGCTGCAGGAATTCAGAGAAGGCGAGCTCTGGCGGCGCGACCTGACGGCGGGCGACGTAGATGCTCCCGCCAATCAATGCGCACAGCAGAAGCGCGGCGGGGATGTAGAAGCGTCGGCGCCGAAGCTTTGATGACAGCACTGAAAGCAATCCATTTCCTCGAAGGCTGCGCCGGCCGGGCACGCCGCGCGCGCTCCGAAGCGGACAGACCTCCCGCCTGGACACTCAGGCGGCGGCTCTAAGTTGAAGAAAAAAGGACACTCCGCTGGGGATTGGAATGTGCTCAGATTCTACACGATGACGAACGCACCCGCAAAACAGCCCGGCCGTATCGGCTCCAGCCGTGAGCGCCGACGGGCCTGGCTCGTCCATATTTATACCGGGCTGGGGGCAGTCCTTGCATTCATCGCCGCGTGGGGCGTCGTTCACGGCTACGACCGGGTGGCGCTGGCGGCACTGTTCGTGGCGACGATTGTCGACGGAACGGATGGGATGCTGGCCCGCCGCGCGCGGGTGAAAGAGGTGCTGCCGCACATCGACGGCGCCCGCATCGACGACATCGTCGACTACATGACGTTCGTGCTGGTGCCGCTGTTGCTGCTCGAAGCTGCGGGCGGCCTGCGTCAGATGACGTTCATTCCGGTCTGCGCGATCGTGCTCCTGAGCAGCCTGTACGGATTTGTCGCGCCGGATGCGAAGTCGACCGACCATTTCTTCACCGGCTTTCCGTCGTACTGGAACATCGTCGTTCTGTATCTCCTTTTGTTTCGCGTTCCGCCCGGCGCCAACGCGGTCATTCTGCTCGTATTGAGCGCTCTCGTCTTCGTGCGCATCGGCT
>JBKPSE010000452.1:0-4644 GCA_046765855.1 Acidobacteriota bacterium
GGCTTGGCCAGCCGGTTCTCCGATCCGATGACGGCGGAGCGCACCGTGTTGTGGCCAATCAGGGTCGCGAAGTTGATCGCGGCGGGACGCTCGCGCAGCGCGGTCAGCGCCGCGCCGACGTCGAGCGCCGACCCGCCGCAATTGCCGGCCACGATTGTCGTGACGCCCATGCGCACGAAATTTGCCGCCGCCGGCCGATCGACGAGATTGTCGGCATGCGTATGCACGTCGATGAATCCAGGAGCGACGACCAGCTTCGCGGCGTCGATGACTTGCGCGGCCTGGGATCTGGCGATGCGGCCGACTGCGGCGATCCGGCCGTCCTTGATGGCCACATCCTGAACGACACCGGCTCGGCCGCTACCGTCGATGACAGTGCCGCCGGTAACGAGCAGATCGTAGCGCGCCGATTGCGTCACCCCAACGCGCGGAGCTGCCGCCACCGCGAGGGCGGCGGCCGCAAAGGCGATCAGGCGCTGGACGTTCATCGTGCCGGCTTTGGCTTGTCGAGAAGGCTGACGGCGATGCCGATGACGAGGACAACGGCGACGCCAAGCGGATTATGCCAGAGATAGGAGATGCCCTTCGTCCGCGGGTGGAACGCGAAGACGAGAACGGTGCCGATGCCCGCAACGAGCCCGACGAACGCGCCGTTCGCCGTCGCCCGCTTGAAGGTGAGCGCCAGGACGAATACACCGAGAAGGGACCCATAGAAAATGGACCCGAACCGGTTGACTACTTCGATGAGCGAGCCGAGGCCGACGGCGATGCTTGCTACCGCGCAGGCGAACAGTCCCCAGGCGAGTGTCGCCATCTTGGAGACGCGCAGGTAATGCGCATCGGATCCGGACGGCTTGATCAAACGGCGATACACGTCGATGACGGTTGCCGTCGCCAGCGAATTCAGCTCCGCGGCGATGCTCGACATGGCCGCGGCAAAGATGGCCGCAATCATCAGACCGACGAAACCGATCGGCATGCGCGTGGTCACGAAGGTGGGAAACACGTAATTGACGTCGGCCGCAGGCGTGTCGCCGGTGACGCCTTTGTACTTGTCGTCGCCGGTGACGTCGTAGACCAGCCGCGCGGCGCGCAGACGCACATCCTTGACCGCGGCGCCGGCGCTGGTGAATGCGGCGCGCGCAGAGTCCTTCTGTCCCTCCGCCGCATCAGCGAGCGCTCGGGCCGCCTGGCGGCGCGCCTCGAATGCACGGCCGAATTCCCCTTCGAGCGCCTGATAATCGCCGGCACGCGCGCTCTCCTGGATCGCCTTGGCGTGTTCGGGGTTGAACAGCATGGGCGGCTGGTTGAACGTGTAGAAGACGAAGAGCAGCACACCGGTGAGCAGCACGAGCGCCTGCAGCGGAATCTTCCAGTAGGCGCTCATCATCAGCGACTGCCGCCCCTCGTCCACGGACTTCGCCGTGAGGTAGCGCTGGACCTGGCTCTGATCGCAGCCGAAGTACGACAGCATCAGGAACAATCCGCCAAGCAGCCCCGACCAGAAGGTATAGGTCTGCCGCCAGTCGAAATGGAAGTCGATAGGGTTGACGCGTCCGGCGGCGCCGGCGACGTGCAGCGCCTGCCCCAGACTCACATCGTGCGGCAATCCGACGATCAGCGTGCCGACGGCAGCAAACAGGCCGAGCACGATCACGAACATCTGCTTGACGTCGGTCCACGTCACTGCCTGGACGCCGCCGATGACCGTATAGAGCACGGTGGGAAGTCCGATCGCCAGGATGGTCGCGGTCAGATCCCACTGCAAGACGATCGAGAGGATCAGCGCCGGCGCGGCGACGATGACCCCGCACGACATGCCGCGGGAACAGAGGAACAGCACGCTCGCCAGCGTCCGCGTCTTCACGTCGAACCGGCGTTCCAGGTATTCGTAGGCGGTAAAGACTCTCGCGCGATAGAAAAAGGGCACGAGCGTGACCGAGAGCAGGATCATCGCGAGCGGCAGGCCAAAATAGAACTGGATGAACCGCATGCCGTCGGCGTAGCCCTGTCCGGTCGTGCCGACCAGCGTGATCGCACTCAATTGGGTCGCCATCACGGAGAGGCCGACGGCCCACCACGGCAGGCTGCGATTGGCGAGGAAATAGCCTTCGACCTCGCCGGTGTTTTTGGAGCGTCGCAGGCCGTCCCAGACGATCCACACCAGATAGCCGGCGACGACCAGCCAGTCGATCAGACGCATCGACGGAAGCTAACGGGAGAAGAAACGGCCGGCCCACCAGAGGGCGGCGGTGACGGCGACTTGTGTGAGGATGACGAAGACATAAGTCGCGCCCATGCGCGACTCGTCGCCGGTAGCGTCGTGCGGACTCATCCGCGCCAGTATATCGGGGAGCAGACGAAATCTATGCGATCGGCGACCCGAGGCCGTTGTCCAGGCGATACGCGGGCCCGCGCGGGCGCGCCACGCGCGCCGCGGAAACGACGAACTCGATGTGAGAATCGATATCGCCTTGATCGAGGTTGACGATGCCCGGGCGCTTCAGGATGCTCTCGCCGTCCTTGAGCGCGAGCTCGAGACGGTACTTACCCGCAGGCAGCTCGATGGTAAAACCGCCGTTGGCGGCAGTCTGCACGCTGCGGCGCTCGCCGGTTCGGTTGTCGATGATATACACCGTTCGCCCGGACAGCGCGGAAGTCCCCTCGGGGCCGCGCACGATCCCGGTGATCGTCCCCTTCGCGCCGGGCGGTTTCGGCCCGAGGTCGACGGCAGGCACCCCGCGCCGGCACGCGCCGCTGAAGAGCAGCGCAAGAATGCCCAACGAGAGCCACAGCCCCGTCACCCATGCCGGGAAATAGTGGCACCCGTTTGCTCGTTCGACACGCACATCTCACGATTGTGCAAGTGAGGATCCATATACAGGCGCAACGGTATCGACGTTGCAGCACAGGACCTCTGCCATGGCGAGCCTGCGACTCGACATCCTGATACCGACGCACAATCGCGCTCCGCAGCTGGAAAACTGCGTGCGATCGGTGCTCGCGGCGAATGCCCCTCAGACGCTCGACGTGCACATTACCGTCATTTGTAACGCCTGCACCGACTCATCGACCGAGATCGTGCGCCGGCTGCAGTCCGCCTATCCGCGGCGGATCGCGCTGATCGAAGAGCGCCGCCGGGGCAAGTCGCGGGCGTTGAACACAGGGATCGCCGCCACGACCGGGCACCTCGTCGGCATGATTGACGATGATGAAGAGCTGGATCCGCGCTGGCTGGAAGTGGTCGAAGCGGCGTTCCAGGACCCGCAGGTCGATTTCATCGGAGGGCCGTACCTCGCCGTCTGGGCAGCACCGCCCCCCGACTGGCTGCCTGACGACTACCTGGCGGTCCTCGGCTCCGCGGACAACGGATCCGAGCCGCGGGATTACGACGCAGGCTTTCCTGGAATGTTGAAGGGGGGAAACGCCGTCATCCGGCGCACGGTCCTGGAGCGGGTCGGCCCATACGCCGAACACCTGGGACCGGGTTCGTTCGCGCAGCTGTTCTCGTGCGAAGACGAGGACATGTACCTGCGCCTTCTCGAAGCCGGTGCGAAGGGGAAGTACTTACCGGACCTCGTCATTTACCACTACATCGCCGAACAGCGTCTCACGCGCGAGTACTACCGGTCCTGGTGTTTCTGGCGAGGAGTGTCGCGGGGCCTGATGGATCGCAGGCACCCCATTCCGGTCCCTTACCTCATCGGCATTCCACGGTTCCTCTGGGGGGACGCCGCGCGGGCGCTCTGGCGAAAGACGACCGCCAGCCGAACGCGGCCGCTCAGAGACTCGTTTGCCGACGAGTTGAAGATGTGGGACGTCGCAGGCTACTTCTACGGCCGCCACATCTATCCGCTTGCGCGATTCTCGCCCGTGAAGAGCCGCCGCCGCGGCGAACCGGGCACTGCCGCATCCACGCGATCACAGTCACGAGGCACCGACAAGGTCGAGCTGGCTGGCTGAGCCGTTAGACGGCAGTGCACTTGCTTGGCCGTTTGTGGATGAGTGTCACTGTCATCAGGCCGGCGGGCGCCGCATGGCTGCATGTCGGCGATCACCTCGCGCGGCTGCGCGAATACCGCGATCTGCTCTACACCCTCAGCCTGCACCGCATCAGCGTTCGCTACAAACAGACGTCGCTCGGCTTCGCCTGGGCGCTGCTGCAGCCGCTGATGATGATGGCGATCTTCACCGCCGTCTTCTCCGTGCTCGCCCGCATGCCCAGCGAAGGCATGCCCTACGCGCTCTTCGCGTATAGCGCGCTGCTGCCCTGGACGTTCTTCAACACCGCCGTGTCGTCGGCAACCAACTCGCTGGTTGCGCATACGCATTTGATCACGAAGGTGTATTTTCCGCGGGAGATTCTGCCAATCACGTATCTGATCGCGGCGCTCTTCGACTTTGCCGTCGGGTTCCTGGTGTTGATCGGCTTGATGGGCTGGTATCGCGTGCCTCTAACCACCGAGGCCGTCAATCTGATTCCTCTCGTCGGCCCTCTGGGCGCGTGGGCCCTAGCCGTCTCGCTGGTGCTTGCCGCGATTCAGGTGCGCTTTCGCGATGTCGGCGTGGTGCTCCCGGTGTTGCTGCAGATCCTGATGTTCGCCTCTCCGGTGATTTACCCTCTCAGCGTCGTGCCGCAAAACT
>JBKPSE010000453.1:0-7216 GCA_046765855.1 Acidobacteriota bacterium
CCACCCCTTCGACCGTCATCGTCCTCAGGGTGCGACCGGCTGCCTCGCCGTCAGCACCAGCGGTCCGTTCTTCGTGACCGCCACGGTATGTTCGAAGTGCGCCGACAGGCTGCCGTCCTTCGTCACCGCGGTCCAGCCGTCGCCGAGCACCCGCACCGCCGCCTTGCCCATGTTCACCATCGGCTCGATCGCCAGCGTCATGCCTTCCGCCAGCCGCGGCCCGCGGCCAGGCTCGCCGTAGTTGGCAATCTGCGGCTCCTCGTGCAGCGATGCGCCGATGCCGTGTCCGACGAACTCGCGCACGACCGAAAATCCGTTGGCCTCGACGTGTTGCTGGATCGCGTGGCCGATGTCGGAGATGCGGCCGCCCAGCTTCACCTGCGCGATCCCCTTCTCGAGGGCTTCCTGCGTGACCCGCAGCAGTTTGGCGACCTCCTCGTCGACCGTGCCCACCGGCACCGTCACCGCGGAGTCGCCGTAGTAGCCGTTCAGCTTCACGCCCATGTCGAGCGACACGATGTCGCCCGCCTTCATCGGCGAACGATTCGGAATCCCATGCACGACCTGCTCGTTCACCGAGGCGCAGAGCGTCGCGGGATATCCGCGATAGCCCTTGAACGCCGGTTCGGCGCCCGCAGCGCGCACCTTGGCTTCCGCCGCTGCATCCAGATCCGCAGTCGAGACGCCGGGCGCAACGAGCGCCGCGAGCTCGTCCAGAATCTGCGCGACCAGCTGGTTGGCGGCCCGCATCTTCTCGAGCTCCGCCGGCGACTTGCAGACGATCACAACCGGACTTCCTTTGCCTGTGCCGGCCCTTCCGGACCCGGCGTCTGCGCCGCCGACGCCTGGCAGATCGCGTGGTCCATCAGCGCCGTCACCTGATCCGGCGGCTGGTTGCCGTCGATCGTGCGGAACGTCGGCCGCGCCGAATAGAAGTCCACGATCGGCTTGGTCTGCCCGCGGTAGACCTTCAAGCGTTTGCGCACGACGTCGATGCCGTCATCGGTCCGCGTCACCAGCGCGCCGCCGCAATTGCCGCACGTCGTCGTCCACTCCACCAGCGCGTTGACGCCGCAGCTGCCGCAGATGCGGCGCGCGGCCAGCCGCCGCAGCAGCACGTCTTCGGGGACGACGATGTCCACGATCACCAGCGGACCGCGACCCTCCATCATGGCGTCGAGCGCCGTCGCCTGCGTGACGGTGCGCGGAAAACCATCGAGGACGAAGCCGCGCACGGTGTCGGGCCGCTGCAGCCGTTCCGCCACGATCCCGATCATCACGTCGTCACCGACGAGATTGCCGGCGTCCATCGTCGCCTTGGCGGCGCGGCCGAGACCGCTGCCCGCGGCGACCGCTTCGCGCAGGATGTCTCCCGTCGAAATCTTCGGCAGCCCGTGCTTGCCTGCGAATCGCTCCGCCTGCGTGCCTTTGCCGGCTCCCGGCGGACCGAGCATGACGACGTTCAGCGTCGACGCGCCGGACGGAGGGTGGCCCACTTACTGGCCCCGCCGCCCGCGAATCCGGGTCTTCTTCATGAAGCCGTCGTAGTGCCGCATGATCAGCTGCGATTCGACCTGCTGCACCGTGTCCATCGCGACGCCGACGATGATCAGCAGCGAGGTGCCGCCGAAATAAAACTGCACCCCCATGCCCTGCGTGATGAAGGTCGGAATGTAGCGGTCGAGGGTCTCGCCGATGAACGGAATCGGCGCCACCTTGAAGCCGCTGATCAGGAACTGCGGCAGCAGCGCGACGATGGCGAGGTAGATCGCGCCGACCAGCGTGATGCGGGTCAGGATCGTGTCGATGTACTCCGCGGTCCGCTTGCCCGGACGGATGCCCGGAATGAAGCCGCCATACTTGCGCATGTTCTCGGCGACGTCATCGGGATTGAAGATGATCGCCGTGTAGAAATAGCAGAAGAAAATGATCCCGACGAGATACAGCAGGTTGTGCAGCGGCATGCCGTAGTCGATCTGATCGATGGCGCGCTGCACCACCGAGCCGCTGCCGAACATCCCCTTCAAGGTCAGCGGGAAGGCCAGAATCGACGAGGCGAAGATGACCGGGATGACGCCGCCGGTGTTCACTTTGAGCGGGATGTGCGTGCTCGAACCGCCGTACATGCGCCGTCCGACGACCCGCTTGGCGTACTGCACCGTGACGCGGCGGTGTCCGCGCTCGACGAAGATGATCGCGGCGACCACGCCGATCATCAGCACGATCAGGATCAGCAGGCTGAAGAGCGTGATCTGGCCGAGGCGCATCTGCTCGACCGTCTGCAGCACCGCGCCGGGGAAGTTCACGACAATCCCGGCGTAGATGATGAGCGACATGCCGTTGCCGATGCCGCGCTCGGTGATCTGCTCGCCGAGCCACATGATGAAGCCGGTCCCCGCCGTCAGCGTCACCACCGTCATGATCCGGAAGAACCAGCCGGGGCTGTAGACGAGCGGCAGGCCGCCGGCGATGTTGGTCTGGTGCTCGAGATACAACGCGATGCCGAGCGACTGCACGATGCTCAGGACGATCGTCCCGTAGCGCGTGTACTGCGTGATCTTGCGGCGGCCGAGCTCCCCTTCCTTCGACAGGCGCTCGAGGTAGGGCCAGACGACGGTGAGCAGCTGCAGGATGATCGACGCGCTGATATACGGCATGATGCCGAGCGCGAAGATGGTCATCTGCGACAGGTTCTTGCCCGAGAACATGTCGTACAGACCGAACATCGTGTTCTTGGCCTGGTCGGCCATCAGCGCGAGCGCCTCGGAGTTCACGCCCGGCGTCGGAATGTGGCCGCCGACGCGATAGACCGCGAGCAAGCCGAGCGTGAAGAGCACGCGGTTGCGCAGATCCTTGACGGCGACGATGTTCTTGAGTGAATCAGCGAGCATTGCTTGTCTCCAGGCAGGGAAGCCCCTGCGCTACGAGAGCACCTCCGCCGTGCCGCCGGCGGCAGCGATCTTCTCAGCCGCCTTGCCGCTGAACTTGTGCGCCTTGATGGTCAGCTTCTTCGCGATGTCGCCGCGCGCCAGCACCTTGATCGATCCCGAGCGCGCGACCAGCCCATGCTCGCGCAGCAGCTCCGGCGTGACATCGGTGCCGGCGTCGAACCGCTCGGCGATCGCGTCGAGATTCACCACTTCGTACTCGGTGCGGAACGGGTTATGGAACCCGCGCTTGGGCACGCGGCGGTGCAGCGGCATCTGGCCGCCTTCGAACCCGCGCTTGTGCTTGAAGCCCGAACGTGACTTCGCGCCCTTGTGCCCGCGTCCAGCGGTCTTGCCGTTGCCCGATCCCTGGCCGCGGCCGATCCGCTTTTTCGCGTGCTTCGCGCCCTTGGGTGGTTTGAGATTACTGAGGTTCATTTTTTTGCTGTCTCTGTCAATTCGTTCCGCAACTCCGCAACAAGTCCCGGGCGGAGTTGGAGCCGGAAGTTAGTCCTTTACCTCAACCAGGTGGCGCACTTTCAGGATCATCCCGCGCGTCGCCGGCGTATCCGGCAGTTCCACGGTATGACCGATGCGGCGCAGGCCCATTCCCTCGACGACGAGCTTCTGCTTCTTGTCGAAGCCGATGCCGCTCTTGCGCAACGTGATTTTCAGTGTCTTCGCCATGTTCAATCGTCCACCTTCAGGCGGGAGATCCCTGCGGCTCCTGTTCCTGGCCGCGCAGCTTCAGCACGCTGCCGGGCTCGCGCAGCTCCATCAATCCCTGGAACGTCGCCCGCACCACGTTGTGATGGTTCGCCGATCCAATCGACTTGGTGAGCACGTTCTGGATGCCGGCCGATTCGACCACCGCGCGCACCGCGCCACCGGCGATGATCCCGGTGCCTTCCGGCGCGGGCTTCAACAGCACCTGGCCGGCGCCGAACCTGCCGAGCACGGGGTGCGGAACGGTCGTCCCCTTCAGCGGCACGCGAATCAGCGATTTCTTGGCTGCCTCGATCCCCTTCTTGATCGCCGAGGGCACTTCCTTGGCCTTGCCGACGCCGAAGCCGACCACGCCGTGGCCGTCGCCGACGACGACCAGCGCGCTGAAGCTCAGGTTCTTGCCGCCCTTGACGACCTTGGTGACACGGCTGATGTTCACGACCGTGTCCTTCAGGTCGAGTTGTGACGCGTCGATCTTTTCGCGAGATTCAATCATTGTCTGTGTCCAGTTACCAGTTACCAGCGTTCCGCTTCCAGCTCGAACCCTTCAACAACCGGCTGGAAGCCGGAAGCTGGCGGCTGGCAGCGCCGGTCTAGAATTCCAGCCCGGCCTCCCGAGCCGCGTCCGCAACCGCCTTGATCCGGCCGTGGTAGAGATAGCCGCCGCGATCGAACACGACCCGGTTGATGCCCTTCTCCTTGAGCCGCTCGGCGATCGTCTTGCCGAGCGCCTTGGCGCCGGCGATGTTGCCGCCGCGCGTTTCTTTCGCGAACAGGCTCTTGAGCGACGGTTCGGTGCTCGCCGCCGATGCCAGCGTCTGTCCGCTCATGTCGTCGATCACCTGCGCATAGATGTGCGAGACGCTGCGGAACACGCGAAGGCGCGGCCGCTCCGACGTCCCGTTGATCCGCTTGCGCTGGCGGAGCGAAATCCGCTTCCGCCGATCTTTCGTTGTCTTTATCTTCATAGCTGTCAGCTTTCAGCGTCCAGCTATCAGCGAGCTCTCCGGCTGAGGGCTCAAAGCTGATAGCTCAGAGCTACTTCGCTCCCGTCTTGCCAGCCTTCTTCTTCAGCACTTCGCCCGTATAGCGGACGCCCTTCTGCTTATAGGGATCCGGTTTGCGCAGCGCGCGGATGTTCGCCGCGACCTGTCCGACCAGCTGCCGGTCGATGCCGGTCACCGTCAGGTGCGTCTGCTTGTCGATGGCGACGTCGATGCCGGTCGGAATGTCGAACACCACCGGGTGCGAGTAGCCGAGCGCGAAGTGCACCTGCTTGCCCTTCACTTCCGCGCGATAGCCGACACCGACGATGTCGAGGTCCTTGCGGAACCCCTCGGTCACACCCTTGACGGCGTTGGCGACGAGGCTGCGCGCCAGGCCGTGAAACTTTCCGAGCTCGGGGTCGTCGCGCAGCGTCTTGGCGCTGAGATGATCGCCATCCACTTCGAAGCCGATGCCCGGCGGCAGCGGCTGGCTCATCTTGCCCTTGGGGCCCTGCACTTCGACGACGCCCGGCTTGACGTCAATCTTGACGCCCTTGGGGATCGGGATGATCTTCTTGCCGATTCTTGACATGTCAGTTACCCGTGGCCAGTTGCCAGTTACCAGACGTTGCAGAGCACTTCGCCGCCGACGCCGGCCTTGACCGCTTCGCGTCCGGTCATGACGCCGCGCGAGGTCGTCAAGATGCTGGTGCCGAGGCCGGCGAGGACATCCGGGACGTCGTCGCGGCCGAAATACACGCGGCGGCCGGGACGGCTGACGCGCTGAATGCCGGTGATCACGCGCTCGCCGCGCGGACCGTACTTAAGGAGCACGCGCAGCGTGCCCTGCGGCTCGCCCGCCTTGGGCTCGACCACCTTGAACCCCTGGATATAGCCTTCGCTCTCCAGAATCTTGGCGATCTCCACCTTGAGGCGCGAGAGCGGCATATCCACGCGGGGATGCCGCGACTGAGTCGCGTTGCGGATCCGGGCGAGCATGTCTGCGATCGGGTCAGTCATATTTCAGTTTCCAGTTGCCAGTTTCCAGTTGCCAGTGCCAGCGGAGCCGGTTACCAGCTCGATTTCGTCACGCCGGCGATGTCCCCCTCGAGCGCCAGCGTGCGGAAGCACAGTCGGCAGAGCGCGAACTTCCGGAGATAGGCGCGCGGGCGGCCGCAGCGTTTGCAGCGGTTGCGCAGCCGGATCTTGTATTTCGGCGTCTTGGTCTCTTTCGCGATCTTTGCAGTCGTTGCCATTCTTGTTGCCTTATGACTGATGGCTCATGGCTCATGGATTTGCACGAGCCGCGAGCCGTGAGTCCCGAGCCTAATTCGTCCTAAAGGGCATGCCGAGCAGCTGCAGGAGCTTGCGCGACTCTTCGTCCGTCTTCGCCGTCGTGATCACCGAGATGTTCATCCCGCGCGCCTTGTCGACCTTCATGTAGTCGATTTCCGGGAACAGGAGCTGATCCTTGAGGCCGAGCGTGTAGTTGCCGCGGCCGTCGAAGCCCCGCGCCGAGACGCCGCGGAAGTCGCGGACGCGCGGCAGCGCGATCGACATCAGGCGATCGAGGAAGTCCCACATGCGCTCGCCGCGCAGCGTCACCATCGCGCCAATCGGCATGCCCTTGCGCACCTTGAACTGCGCGATCGACTTCTTCGAACGGGTGATCACCGCCTTCTGCCCGGTGACGCGCGACAGTTCGTCGGCGCCGGTGTCGGCGATCTTCGCGTTCTGCGTCGCCTCGCCCAGGCCCATGTTGACCACCACCTTGTCGATGCGCGGGATGGCCATCACGTTCTTGTAGCCGAACTCCTTGGCGAGCGCCGGCGCGACTTCTTTCGTATAACGGTCCCTCAGGCGGCTCATTTGTCGACAACTCCCTCGCACTTGCGGCAGATGCGGACCTTGCGGCCGTCGCCGAGAATCCTGCGGCCGACGCGCGTCGCCTTGCCGCACTCGGGGCAGACGATCTGCACGTTGCTCGCGTGCAGCGGCGCCTCGCGCTCCACCACGCCGCCCTTGATCTGGCGCTGCGGATTCGGCTTGGTGTGCCGCTTGATGACGTTGACGCCCTCGACGACGACGCGGTTCTTCTCCGGCAGGACCTTGAGCACGCGGCCGCGCTTGCCGCGGTCCTTGCCCGTGGTGACCAACACGTTGTCGTTTTTTCTAACCGGTGTTTGTAATCTCGACATCTTGTCAATTCCCAACTACTCAACTCCCAACTCCCAATGAACCTCCCAAGTTCCAACTCCCAACTTTCAAGGGTGCTCCTTGAGGAGTTGCGGAGTTGTGGAGTTGCGGCGTTGACCGCGAGCGCTAGAGGACCTCCGGAGCGAGAGAGATAATTTTCATGAAGCGTCTCTCTCGCAGCTCCCGCGCCACCGGTCCGAACACGCGAGTACCAATGGGCTCGTTCTGGTCGTTGACCAGCACCGCGGCGTTCCGGTCGAATCTGATGTAACTGCCATCCTTGCGCCGCTGCTCCTTGCGCGTGCGCACGATCACGGCCTTCACGACCTGCCCCTTCTTCACCGTGCCGTCCGGGGTCGCTTCCTTCACCGAGGCCGTGAC
>JBKPSE010000454.1:0-2246 GCA_046765855.1 Acidobacteriota bacterium
GGTCTGTACGCGTCCGGGTGAAGCGAAGAACACCTACGGGACCGGCAACTTCATGCTGCTGAATACCGGTCGGGACATCGTGCCCTCGAAGGCGGGTCTGCTGACCACGGTGTGCTACCGCATGGCGGGCGAGACGATTTACGCGCTCGAGGGGTCGATTGCGGTGACCGGTTCCGCAGTGCAGTGGCTGCGCGATCAATTGGGGATCATTACGTCGGCGTCCGAGATCGAGGCGCTGGCCAGCTCCGTCCCCGACAACGGCGGCATGTACTTCGTGCCGGCGTTCTCGGGCCTGTTCGCGCCCTACTGGCGCTCGGATGCGCGCGGCGCGATCGTGGGGCTGTCGCGGTTCAATACCAGGGCGCATCTCGCGCGCGCCACGCTCGAGGCGATCTGTTTTCAGACGCGCGCCGTCCTCGATGCGATGGTGCAGGACTCGGGCGTGCGTCTCGAGCTGCTCAAGGTCGACGGCGGCGCGACGGTGAACGACACGCTGATGCAGCTCCAGGCCGACATTCTCGGCGTGCCGGTCGTCCGCCCGGTCGTCGCGGAGACGACGGCGCTCGGCGCGGCGTATGCGGCCGGACTTGCCGTCGGCTTCTGGAAGGATCTCGGCGACATGCGCGAGAACTGGCGGATGGACAAGCGCTGGGATCCGCGATGGAGCGCGGATCAGCGCGATCGCGCATACGCGGGATGGGAGAAAGCCGTCACGCGCACGCTCGACTGGGTCTGAACCGCGGTTACTCGCTCCTCAGCGCGACGATCGGATCGATGCGCGCGGCGCGCCGTGCGGGCAGATATCCCGCGAGCAGTCCGATGACGAGCAGCAACGCGGCAGAAGCGGCGAGCGTCAGCGGATCGCGCGGCGCCAGGCCGAACATCAGGCTCTCCACGAATCGCCCCAGTGCGATCGCGCCGGCCGCGCCGGCGACGCTCCCGAGAGCGACCAGGATCACGATCTCGCGAATGATCATCGCCGCGACCGAACGCTGCGAGGCGCCGAGCGCCATGCGCACGCCAATCTCGCTCGTCCGCCGCGCGACGGTGTAGGACATCACGCCGTAGAGGCCGATTGCCGCGAGCACGACGGCGAGCGCGCCGAACACCGTCGACAGCTTCGCAATCAGCCGCTCGGTCGCGATGTTGTCATCGACCAGCGTCTGCGCGAGCTTCAATTGCAGGATCTGCAGCTTGGCGTCGAAGCTGCGGGTTTCCTCGCGAATCGGCGCGAACAGCGCGGCCGGATTCGACGCTGCGCGGATCTCGAAGTTGACGGCGACAATCCCGTCGATCGGCTGCAGGTACGACACGTACATGCGCCGCACCGGTTTCGCGCGCACGTCGTGGTCCTGCGCGTCGCGCGCGACGCCGACAATCTCGAGCACCACATCGCTCGGTCCTTTGACGTGCACCTGGCGTCCAATCGGATTGCCATTCGGGAAATAGAACTTCGCCATCGTCTCGTTGATGACGGTGACGCGCGGTGCGCCGGCGGCATCCCGTTCGGCGAAATCGCGGCCGAGCACGATGGGAATGCCGACGCCGCTGAAATACCCTGGGCCGGCCTGATCGAAGCGCACGACCCGATCGTCTTCGGATGAGGCCTTGAATCCTTCGACGTCCACCGATGTGCCGGATTCGGTGCCGCTGAACAGGCCGTTCTCGGAAAACGTGACGGAGCGTACGCCAGGCAGCGCGGCGAGCCGGTGCGAGAGCTCGACGACGGCGCGCGAGATCGCTTCGCCAGTGTAGCCGGCCGAAACCGGATCCATCCGCGCGAGAATGAGATTGGTCCGGTCGTAACCGAGACGCTCGTTCTTGAGGTTGTAGAGCGTGCGCAGGAACAAGCCGCAGGCGACGAGCAGGACGAGCGAGACGGCAATCTGCACCGCGAGCAGCGCCTTGGTCGCGCGGCTGCGTGCGCCGGTGCTGCCGCGCGCCGACTCCTTGAGCACGTGCTGCAGATCGCTGCCGCGCGTGCCGCGCAGCGCCGGCAGGAGGCCGAACAGCAGTCCGCTGGCGATGGAAACGCCGGCGGTGAATCCGAGGATGCGCCAGTCCGTCGAGAGCCGAAGGTCCACCTGCTGCGACTCGCCGACGAGCCTGAGGAGGAGTCGAGATCCGAGGCCGGCTACCAGCTGTCCCAACGCGCCGCCCGTCCCCGCCATCAGCAGGCTCTCGGTGAGCAATTGCCGGATCAGGCGTCCGCGTCCGGCGCCCAGCGACAGCGCATCGAGATCTCC
>JBKPSE010000455.1:0-2729 GCA_046765855.1 Acidobacteriota bacterium
CGCCAGCGCCGACATCACCGCAGAGGGAATCGTCAGCCAGTAGGACGAGGTGTGCATCTGCTGTTCGGGCAGATCGAGCTCGCCGGACCCGACGTTCTCATTCGTGTAGAACTTGATCTTCTTGAAACCGACGACGCGGGACACCACATGTACTTCGCCGTGCGACTTCGCTGCCGAGGGTGGAGGGACGAATGACGAGGACCGGGCATCATGCCCGATCGGATCGTCCTGCTCGGAGCCGGTCGTCGCTCCTGGCTCCCCGGTGCTCGTCTCGAACGTGTCGAGTATCGTGACCTTCGTATACGTGATCGCGTCGGTGTAGTAGTCGCAGTCCACTGCGCTGACGTAGGCTTTGCGGCCGTCGAAGTCGAAGCGATCGACCTGATACAGCTGCCCCTCGATGATGTAGATCGCCTTCTCGTGCAGCATCGCCGGGGCGCTGGTGAAATCGGTCTCGGCAATCACCCGTTCGCCGCGCGTGGTGTCGACGACGACGAAGTTGTCCGACGACACCGATCTGAGACTCACCGCATCCGCCGGATACGACTCGTGGGTCCAGTTCCACTGGCCGTCGGCGCTGTGCACGAACCCTTCCTCCGCCAGTACCGACAGGATCTCCTGCACGTTTTCCTGCCCGAACGCTTCGTCGGCGCTGAACGGGAGCTCGAACGCCGCGCACTTCACGTGGTCGAGCAGGATGTGCAGGTTGTCGGGATTGATCAACGCGTGCTCCGGCGACGCGTCGAAGAAGTAAGACGGATGGCGAATGATGAACTGATCGATCGGGGCGCTGCTGGCGACGAGCACTGCGGCGGACCGCGTCGAGCGGCGGCCCGCCCTACCGGCCCGCTGCCAGGTTGCGGCAATGGTTCCTGGATATCCCGCCATCACCGCGACGTCGAGGGCGCCGATATCGATGCCGAGCTCGAGCGCGTTCGTCGACACCACCGCGCGCACGGCGCCATCGCGCAGCCCGCGTTCGATTTCCCGGCGGCGGTTGGGCAGATAGCCGCCGCGGTAGCCGCGGATGACGTCCGACGCTCCCGGCGGTCCGTTGTACGCATCCTTCAGGTAGGTCGTCAGGATTTCCGTCGCCAGGCGGCTCTGCGCGAACAGAATCAGCTGCAGGTTGTGCTTGAGGAATTCGAGCGCGACCCGGCGCGCTTCCGACAGATACGAGCGGCGGATCCCGAGCTGCGCGTTGACCACCGGCGGATTGACGAAGAGGAAAAACCTTTCTCCACGCGGCGCGCCGCTTCGCTCGATCAGTTCGAACGGACGTCCGGTCAGCCCTTCGGCCAGCTCGCGCGGATTGGCGATCGTCGCCGATGAACAGATGAAAACCGGATCGGATCCGTAGTGGCGGCAGATCCGCTGCAAGCGCCTGAGAATATTCGACAGATGCGAGCCGAAGACGCCGCGATAGGCGTGCAGCTCGTCGACGATCACGAACTTCAGATTCTCGAACAGCTTGGCCCAGCGCGGATGATGCGGCAGGATGCCCGCGTGCAGCATGTCCGGATTGCTCAGCACGACGTGCGCCTTGCCGCGAATCGCGCGCCGCGCGTCGGACGGCGTGTCGCCGTCGTAGGTGAACACCCCGATCTCCGGACCGCCGTGGCTCGTCGCCAGTTCGGTGAGCGCATGCAGCTCGGCAAGCTGGTCCTGGGCCAGCGCCTTCGTCGGGAATAGATACAACGCGCGCGTCGACGGATCCTTCAGGATCGCGTCGAGAACAGGTCCGTTGTAGCAGAGCGTCTTGCCCGACGCTGTCGGCGTGATGGTGACCACGTTGCGGCCGGCAAGGACGTGCTCGAATGCCTCCGCCTGGTGCGTGTAGAGCTGCTCGATGCCCCGCGCGGCGAGCGCGCTCACCAGCCGTGGATCCGCCGCCGACGGGAACGGCGCGTAGCTGGCCGGCACGGCCGGCAGACGGCGGCTCGCCGTCACAATCGGATCGCCGTCGTCGGCTCCGCGGGGACGGGGTGACGACTGCAGGCGGCCGAGCGCCTGCTGCAGCTGTTGGTCCTTGTCGCCGGAGACGACCGGCAGGGCGTTGGAAGGCATGGCGGTTAACCTGCTGGATCCGCGGGAATTGCGGGGCTGATCCTAACAGGAGCCGGAGTGGCGATCAAGCGGCGAAAGTGTCAGCGCAGTCGTTCGCGGGCGATTTTCGCCACGATGCCGCTCAGACCGACGATGCCGATCAAGTTCGGGAAGACCTGCAGCGCGTTCATCAGGTCGCCCCAGGCCCAGACCACTTCGACTCTCGTGACCGCGCCGAAGGGAATGAGGATGCAATAAATCCAGCGGTAGGGCTGCGTCACCGCACGGCCAAGAATGTATTCGAAGAATTGTTCGCCGTAATACGCCCACCCGATCAGCGTGGTGTAGCCGAAGAGGAAGACGCAGAAGGCCACGATCCATCCGCCGACCACAGGCATGACGCTGTTGAATCCGGCGGCGACCGCGGCGCTGCTGGTGAGACCGGACCCCGCGACGCCGGTCAGCAGAATGGTCATTGCGCTGATCGTCGAAGTCACGAACGAGACGGTGAACACCTCGATGATCGCGTTGAGCCCCTGCTGCACAGGTTGCGCGCTCTGCGCAGTGCCATAGGCGACGGCCGCCGTCCCGTAGCCGGCTTCGTTCGCGTAGATGCCGCGAGCGATGCCGTAGCGCATCGCGATGAACAAGCCAAAGCCGAGCGCCGAGTGCATGGTCAGCGC
>JBKPSE010000456.1:0-10684 GCA_046765855.1 Acidobacteriota bacterium
GATCGACGCGGCGTCGTAGCTCGTCGTCCCCGGCCGCGGCGGTGCGGGCGCCGTCAGGAGCGGCACGCTGACGCGGCCGGACGGCGAGCCTTTGGATCCGTTCTTCGCGACCGCCTGCACGACGTAGAGGCGTGAGAGTACGGCGGGCGCGGCCGGAACAGCAGTCGCGGGCGCCGGCGTTGTCGCGGGCGCGGCAGTCGTCGCTTTGGGCGCCGGTGCTGCCGATGCGATCGGTTTTGCAACGAGCAGGTCCGGCGTCAGCTTCTCGACGAACGTCACCGCGTCTCCGGGTTTGGGCCGCGTATCGCTCTCGCTGTTCGGCGGCGGCTCCGCCTCGGGATCGACAGGCGGACGGACCGCAATCCTGCCCACCACGAATTGCGGCTTCAGCAGGGCGCGATTCGGCGGCGCCGGCGTATCCGGCGCAAGCGTGACGGCGTAGACGTCGAGATGATCGAGCGACGCGGGACGGCTGCCTCCCGCGCTCGTGTTGGGGACAGTGAGCCGCAGATAGACGCTGTCCCCGAGCCGGCGCGCCTCCACCTCTTTCGGCGCATCCGGCGCCATGTTCAGCGGCGCCAGAGGCGGGCCTTTCTTGCCACAGCCCGGCACGGAAAAGGTCAACAGGACGAGGCAAGCAATATGAAACGCTCGCGCCCGCATCACAGGATGTAGCGCGACAGATCTTCGTTGCGCGCGATGTCGCCGAGCATCCGGTCCACGTAGGCGCCATCGATGGTCAGCGACTTCTCCGTCAGATCCGGCGCGTCGAACGACACGTTGTCGAGCAGCTTCTCCATCACCGTGTGCAGACGCCGCGCGCCGATGTTTTCGGTGCGCTCGTTGACCAGCGTGGCGACGTCGGCGATCCGCTCGATCGCATCCGGCGTGAACTGCAGCGTCACCCCTTCAGTGCCGAGCAGCGCCGTGTACTGGCGCACGAGCGCGTTGCGCGGCTCGGTCAGGATGCGGACGAAATCCTGCTTGCCGAGCGGTTCGAGCTCGACGCGAATCGGGAAGCGTCCCTGCAGCTCCGGAATCAGATCGGACGGCTTCGAGACGTGGAAGGCGCCGGCGGCGATGAACAGAATGTGATCCGTCTTCACCATCCCGTACTTCGTGTTGACGGTGGTACCCTCGACGATCGGCAGGATGTCGCGCTGCACGCCCTCGCGGCTCACGTCAGGACCGTGTCCCCCCTCGCGCCCGGCAACCTTGTCGATCTCGTCGACGAAAACGATGCCGGCTTCCTGAACGCGCTCGACCGCGGCGCGCGCCACACTGTCCATGTCGATCAGCTTCTGCTCTTCTTCCTGGCGCAGCGACTCGAACGCTTCGGGCACCGGAACGCGGCGCTTCCGTGTCCGCCCCTGGAAGAGTCCGGGCAGCATGTCCTTGACGTTGATGTCGACTTCTTCGACCGAACCGCCCTGGATGATTTCGAACGACGGGAACGCGCGATCGCGCACCTCGATCTCGACCTGCTTGTGGTCGAGGCGTCCCTCGCGCAGCTGCTCGCGCAGCTTCTCGCGGGTGCGCTGCGCCTGCTCGCGGATCGACGCGGCGTTCTCGTCGTAGTCGGACGCGGGCGGCAGCGGCGGCAGCAGCAGATCGAGGATCCGCTCCTCCGCCGCAGCCTTGGCTTTCTCGCGCACGTCGGCCGTGCGCTCCTCGCGCACGAGCTCGACGGCGATCTCGGTGAGATCGCGAATCATCGACTCCACGTCGCGGCCGACATAGCCGACCTCGGTGAACTTCGATGCTTCGACTTTGATGAACGGGGACTGCGCCAGCTTCGCGAGCCGCCGCGCAATCTCGGTCTTGCCCACGCCGGTCGGCCCGATCATCAGAATGTTCTTCGGCGCGACCTCTTCGGCCATTTCGGCCGAGAGCTTGCGCCGGCGCATGCGGTTGCGCAGCGCGATCGCGACCGCGCGCTTCGCCTGGTGCTGCCCGACCACGTACTTGTCGAGCTCCAAGACGATCTGCCGCGGCGTGAGCGACTGGATCGTGGACGTTGTCGTTTCCGGAAGGTAGATAGGCACTAGAGAACTTCGACTGTCAGTGAATCGTTCGAATAGATGCAGATCGCCGCAGCCAGGTGCATGGCCTGTTCCGCGATGGCACGCGCGTCGAGTTGCGTGTGCTGCGCCAGAGCCTTCGCGGCGGCGAGCGCGTACGCGCCCCCGGACCCAATCGCGATGATCCCATCGTCAGGCTCGATCAGATCGCCGTTGCCCGAGAGCAAGTACGTCGCCTGGTTGTCCATGACGACGAGCATCGCTTCCAGGCGGCGCAGAATGCGATCGGTTCGCCAGTCCTTCGCGAGCTCGACGGCGGATCGTTCGAGGTTGCCGCGGTACTGTTCGAGCTTGGCTTCGAATCGCGCGAACAGCGCAAACGAGTCCGCGGCGGAACCGGCGAATCCCGCGAGGATGCGATCGTTGTAAAGCCGGCGAATCTTGCGCGCGCGCTGCTTGACGACGGTCTCGCCGAAGGTGACCTGGCCGTCGCTGGCCATCACCGACTGGCCGTTGTGACGGACCGACAAAACGGTGGTTGCGTGGAACATGCTGCGAAAACAGGCCGAAAACCCGAGTCTATCAGAGGGGACGGTCCTGAACCCGGGATAGGACAGGCGCTGCGGACGAGCCGCCGGACAGGCCCGGATTTAGCGGTCGCCTCCGTGGCAAATCTGTTGCACAATCAGGATGCGTACTGCCACGTCTTTCCGCGCGAAGGAGCGCTTATGAAGGTTCGCAATTTCAGCCTGGCCATGGTGGCCGCCATTGCTCTGGCGGCAACGCCCACGCTCGCGCAGAGCCCGAAGGAAGGCGGCTCTCCCGGCGGCGGCGGCGCCGCGGGCGGTGGTGATCGCAGCACCGGCGGCGGCGGTCCCGCTGGCGGCGCGAGCACCGTTTCGAGCGGCGGCGGAGGCGGCAGCAGCGTCGCCAGTGGTGGCGGCGGCTCATCTACGGCCTCAGGCGCTTCGTTCAGTTCGCCGACCGGCATGGGTGCGGCTGCGTCGAACCTGAGCTTCGGCGATCGCGGCGCTCGTGAATCGCGTCCGGCGCATCGCGCCGGATATTCGAGCAGCAGCAGCGTCGGCGACGACGGTCAGAAAGCAACGCCGCGCACGGCGTCGGGGTCGAGCGGCAGCAGCGCTGGCAGCGGCGAACGCGCCGTTCCGCGCGGTTCGTCAGCCTCCGGCTCGAGCGGCGGTAACGGCGGCAATACGCGTGCTCGCGTGCCGTCGGGCTCGGCGGCCGACAGCAATAACAGCGCGGGCGCGCGCGAGGTACCGAACTGGAGCCGTCCGCGCGGAGATCGTCCGCAGACCGGCGTAGCGACCGAACGCGTGGGACCTCCCCCCGATCGGAGTGGCCGCGGCTACTACGGCCGCTATTA
This sequence comes from Acidobacteriota bacterium, assembly GCA_046765855.1. Classification (GTDB taxonomy): domain Bacteria; phylum Acidobacteriota; class Vicinamibacteria; order Vicinamibacterales; family 2-12-FULL-66-21; genus JAICSD01. The sequence continues at coordinate 3,409 of JBKPSE010000456.1, forward strand.
CGATCCGTTCTATTACGGCGGCTACGGCTATAGCCCGTACTCGTTGTACGGCTACGGCTACTATCCATACAGCTGGGGACTCGGCTACGGCCTCTACTCGGGCTGGGGATGGAATCCGTACTTCGGTGACGCCTACGATCCGTATTACTCGGGCTATGGCGGGTACTCTTCGGGCGTTTACAACACGCGCGACCAGGGCCACTTGAAGCTCAAGGTGAAGCCGCGCAACGCCAAGGTCTACGTCGATGGATACTTCGTCGGTCTCGTCGACCAGTTCGACGGCGCGTTTCAGAAGCTCCCGCTCAACGGCGGCCGCCACAAGGTCGAAGTCAGAGCGGAAGGATTCGAGACCGCGGAGTTCGACGTGCTGATCACGCCGGACCAGACCATCACGTTCCAGGGGGAACTGAAGCGGATTCAGTGATCGGGCGATCTCGCCATCGATTCATCGGGTGATCGGGTGCTAAGGCCGGTCGCTGCTGTCTCAGGGATCTACGACACAGCGATCGGCCTTTTTCTTTTGCTCGCGGCTCCGAGATTCGCCGCACTGTTCGGAGTTGCGCCGGCGCAGCCGCCGATCTTTTCCGATCTCAACGGTCTGTTCCTGCTCTGCGTCGGCATTGGATACTACTGGCCCTACCGCAATCCGGAAGCCGCACGCTGGTACATGTGGGTGATGGGCGTGCTGCTGAAGACCGGCGGCGCAATCGCCTTCCTGCTCGATTACCTCTTGCGTCACTCGCCCGGCGCTTTCCTTCTGTTCGCCGCAAGCGACGGCACGCTTGCCATCCTTACTTTGATCGCGCTGCTCCGCCGCTCCCGGACTTGAACAGGTAGTAGACGGGGATGCCGAGGAGAATGACGACGATGCCGGCGAACGTTGGCTTCGGCTCACGCCAGAAGGCATTGGCGAGCATGATTGCGCTGGCGACGACAAAGATCGCCGGCGCCCACGGATAGCCGAGCGCGGAGAAAGGTCGGGGCGCTCCCGCGTCGCGCTTGCGCAGCACGAACAGCGCACAGACGGCAATGCCCGAAAACAGCACGACGGCGAACCCGGTGTAGTTGACCAGCTGGGACAGCGTTCCGGAGAGAACGAGAACGCTGCTCCAGAGCGCCTGCGCGACGATCGCCGCCGCCGGCGTCCTGAATCGCGGGTGCACGCGGCCGGCCGCGCGGACGAAGATGCCGTCGCGCGCCATCGCGAAGTAGACGCGCGGACCGGCCAGGACCATCGCGCTGATGCTTGCCGCGAGACTGATGATGGTGAAGAGCGCGATCAGATTGCCGGTCGCGAAGCCGAACAGCTTCTCGGCGACGGTGTCCATCAACCGTCCGCCGCCGAGCGCCGCAAGCTGCGGCATCGACAGCGCGAAGATGTAGAGGGCGTTGAGTCCGATGTAGAGCAGGCTCACCGCAACGGTTCCCAATCCCAGCGCCAGCGGAACGTTCCGCGACGGGTCGCGGACTTCTTCGGCAACGTAGGCCGCGGCATTCCAGCCCGAGTAGCTGAACATCACCGGCACCAATGCCAGCATCCACGGGACGAGCGGCGTCGCGCCCACTGGCGCGAGCCTCGCGGTGTCCCCAGCGCCGAGCGCGAATCCGAGCGCGATGATCAATGCGATCGCCGACGCCTTCAACCCGGCGAGGACGTTCTGCACCATCCGTCCGGGACCGAGGCCGCGCACGTGAATCAGCGTCAGCGCACCGATCGCCGCGATCGCGATCACGGGGCGCGCGGCGGCGGCCGCCGGCACGAAGCGCAATACGTAATCGGCGAGGGCAATCGCGCTCGCGGCAATCGCGCCCGAGAAGCCGGCGACGAACGACGTCCAGCCGGTGAGGAACGCGGCAAGCGGACCGAACGCGTCGCGAAGGTAGACGTACTCGCCGCCCGCGTGCGGTCGAACCGCCGCCAGCTCCGCATAGGCCATCGCGCCGAAGAACGCCAGCGCACCGCCCGCGATCCACACGGCAATCATCGAGAGTGGATTGGGCACGAGCTGGGCGACGATGATCGGCACGAAGAAGATGCCGCCGCCGATCACGTTCGAGATCACGATCGCGGCAGCATCGAACGGCCCCAGTCGCCTGACCAGTCCGGTTCCCTGACGAACCGCCTGGTCGTTATGCGGAGGCGGCACCTATTGGGTCAGCAGCTGGCGTGGGACGTCGAAGGCGCCGATCTCCACCCATTGCGAGGCGCTGTGCTTGGCAAAGATGTGGACGCGCACATCGCGGAACAATCGGTGCTTGAGGATATCGGCGCGCGATTGCGGCGGATCGGCGGTGTAGCCCGGCTCGGACATGAACGTCAGCGGCTTTGTTTGATCGCCGTCGAACGGGACGCTCTGCACGAACTTCTCGTCCCAGTCGGTTTCGGCGGAGGAGGCCGGCGGGACGGCGGGACCGGCCCCGGCCTCGGGCAACTGTTTGAAGGCGACGTTGAGCGAGAGCGGCGTCACGTCCACGCCGGACGGTTTCTTCAGCCGGAACGTAACGCTCGGGACCAGCTTGTTCTTGCCATTGACGACGCCGGCGTCGTGGTAGCCGCCGGCAAGGTCAATGACCTGCAGCGACTGCTTCAGGTCGACGGGCTTCGAACAGCGACCGGCGAGCAGGGCAGCGAGGATGACGACTGCCGTCGCGAAATTGCGCATCCCCGGATTCTAGGTCTAGTACTCGCGGACTTCCACCCTCTTCAGCACTTCTTCACGGCTGATCTTGTTGGTCTGATACGCCGAGAGGTCGCTGCCCTTGATCCGGATCAGGATCCTGGACGCATCGTCGAGCTGGCCAGGCACCTGCGGCCCTTCGCTGTCGCTGGCGGCGACGGCGAGCCATTCGTTCTCGGCGATCTTGAGGAAGCCGCTGTAGCGCAGCATCGCGTCGATCAGCGCGCCTTTGACCGATTCCGTGTAGAGGACGTTCGGATCCTTCACTTCGGCGTTCGGCGCCGCGAGCGGCGCTGGCGCCGCCGGCGCCGCCGCGGCTGCGAGGCTCGCGACACCTTCGGCGACGGGCTGGACGTTGGCCGCGCTGACGCGATCGGGCGCGGCTAGCTGCGCGGCGGCCACCGCACTAGGACCGGTCGGAATCAGAACGGCGCCCCCCTGCACCGCGTTCATGAAACGGTCGATGCGCCGGATGTTGTCGACCGCAATTCTCCGCATCGGATCGTCGGGAGAGAGCGACGCGAGCTTCTGCAGCATCGCTTCCTTCTCCTGCGCGAGGTTCAGCATCTGCGCTGACCAGACGACGCTCTGCTTCATCCCGGGCACGTCGACGTCGAAGAAGATGCCGTAGCCTTCGAGGATGAAGCCGCGTGCCCGGCCGGTGCCGGTCACGAATGCGCTGTTCGGTTCGCTGACCCGCAGCTGTCGCGCGAGATCCGCCGCCCCTTTCTGCAGCGCCTGGGTCAGCACCGATTCCATCATTCGGATGTCGTCGCGGCGTGGATCCGGCGCGCTTGCGGCCGCCCGCTCGGGCGGCACCGGCTGCGCCGGCTGCTGTTGCGCCCCCACGATCATCAAGCCGATTCCTACGAGTGTTCCGTTCACGAGCTCACCTACTTCTGTTTGGACGACGTCAGGATGTAATTGGCCCAATCGCGGTGATCCTTGGCTTCCTCGGTCATGGTCGCCCGGATGCCGCGCAAGCCCACCTGAATCTGCGACAAGTCGGCCATGCGCTGCGCGTCGACGTCACGCAGCACCTGCGCGATGCGCAGCGCCAGTTCGCTTTGTTGTTTCGTCTCGCTCTGTGCGAGGAGTTCGCGCATCCGGCGCATCAATTCCGCGTCCGACGCGCGCGCGCTCAACATTGCCGCGTTGCGCGCGCCTGGACTCTTCTCGCGCGACGCCGCTTCGAGCGCGCTGAGCCGCCGATCGAGCGCAGCGAGGAGCGCCGGATCCAGGCTCGCGCTTGCAACTGGTTGGACGCGCGCCTCAGCGCGCGTTTCGCCGAGCCGGCCGCTCTCGTCAGCGGCTGCGCGAGTGGACCAGCCCGTCCGCACGGTGATGCCGTCCGCGCCACGATGGATCTCGACGTGGGCGATCGCCGACGCAGCGGCGAGCACGAGCGCCGCAGCAGCGGCAAGCCCCGCGGCCGGAGTCCACCACGCGCGCCAGGATTTCGCCTGCATCGGCACGACCTTCGGCTCGCGCACGACACGGAACCCGAAGTCGGGCTGTGGCGGCGACCACGAGATCAGATCGGCGCGCACGCCGCGAAGCGCGGTGAGTTCGTCGCGACACTCGGCACAGCCGCGCAGATGCGCCGCGAACGCGGCGCGTTCCGCGTCGCCGAGATCGTCGTAGAGATACGAAACGAGTTGCTCTTTATCGCACATGATATTTTTCAACGCCTTCACGTCCGAGCTGCCGGCGCAGCACGCTCAATCCCTGGTACAACCGCGTCTTCACGGTACTCAACGGGCAATCCAGCATGTCGGCAATCTCCTGGAAGGTCAGCCCGTGGTACTCCTTCAGGAGAATCGCAGTACGCTGTTCCTCTGGAAGATCGGCCATGATGCGCGCGACCGCCTCGCTGATCTCGTTGCGCGCGACCAGATCCTCGATCGATTCGCTGGGTGATTGCTCCGAGGCCAGATCGACGAGGTCGACCCCCTCGGGCGCCTGGGCGATCGGCTGGCGCCGCTCGCGACGCACCCAGTCGCGACAGAGGTTCAGCGTGATGCGATAGAGCCAGGACGAAAACTTCGCCTGTCCCTTGAACCCTTTCAGCGCCCGGAAGGCGCGGAGAAACGTCTCCTGGCATACGTCGCGCGCGTCTTCCTCGCGGCCAATCGTCCGATATGCCAGGGCATAGATCGGCCGCTCCCAGCGCACGACCAGCTGGTTGAAACTGTCGAGGTCGCCTCCCTGCGACCGGGCGACCAGTTCCTCGTCTGTCGACGACATCCCGAAGGAGCTCACTTCTCGCAGATTTAGACCCGGCCATGGGCCGTTTGGCTTTACGCTTTAGGCGTAACCGACAGTCCATGATGTCAGATCCCGCCCACCTGGAACGGGAAGTCCGCATTCACAAGCGCCTGCGGGAGCTCTTACTCCTTTTTTCACAAGGCGTTTCGAACACCTTCGACGTCGCGTCGGCCCTCGAGCCGGTGGTGACGACGGGCCTCAGGGACATCCTCGGTGCCACCTCGGTCGAAGTCTGGCTGCACGACCGGCGGGCGCGGGTGCTGAATCTGGTCGGCTCCGCCGGCGGCCCCCCGATCGGTTCCCGCGTCGACGTCGGGGACACGGCGCATTACGCCGCCGAGGGGCTGCGTCTCGAACATCCGGCCCTGCGCGGTGCGCGGATCGTCGCCCCGCTGCGCGCGTGGCGGCGGGCACTCGGCACTATCAGCCTGGTCCCCGACGGCTCGCTCGATGACGAGACGTCGCTCGAGTTCACGCACGACGTCGCGCGCCAGATCTCCATCGCGATTGAGAACCTGCAGCTCCTCACCGACGTCATGCGGCAGCGGCGCCTGCTCGAGGACACGTTCAACTCGCTCATCGATCTGGTTGCGGTTACCGACAACGACCTGCGTCTCGTACAAACGAACGAAGCGTTCGCGGCCCGCGTCGGACTCACCCGCGCGGAAATGATCGGACGGCCCTTGCAGGATCTGGTCGGCGCCGAAACGCGCGGCTACGTGCAGTCGCCCGATCCGCACGACTCCGCCGCTCCGCCGCAGCACCGCGTCGTGGATGAGGCACTCAAAGGGACGTTCCTGCTCACGGCCACGCCGCTGTCGAACCAGGCCGGTGAGATCGTCGGCCGCGTGCTCGTGGCGCGCGACATCACACGGCAGACGCGCCTCGAAGCCGAACGGGCGGCCCTGCGCGAACGGCTGGCGCAGTCCGAGAAGCTCGCCTCGCTGGGGCAATTCGTCGCCGGCATCGCCCATGAGATGAACAATCCGCTGCAGGGCGTGCTCGGCCATCTCGAGCTGCTGATCGACATGACCGACGCGGCGAAGCCGGTGCGCAAGGAGCTCAAGACGATCTACAACGAAGCGGATCGCGCAGCGAAGATCGTGCACAACCTCCTGGTCTTCACCGGATCGCACCGGATCCAGCGGAAGCCGGTCGCGCTCGATCGGATCGTCACGCGCGCGCTGGCGAGCCGCGGCACTCACCTTCGGCGTGCCAACGTGAACGTCAGTCGGCGCAAGGGGAAGGACGTCCCGCTGATCAAAGGGGACCCGCTGCTGCTGCACCAGGCGCTGCTCAACATCATCGTCAACGCCGAGCACGCGATGCGCGACTGCGAGGACCGCCAGCTCGACATCGACACCACCGTCAACGACACGGGCGACGTCGTGCTCACCATCCGCGATTCAGGGCCCGGCATTGCCGCGGATGTGCTGCCGCGCATCTTCGATCCGTTCTTCACCACAAAAGACGTAGGGCAGGGCACCGGCCTCGGCCTCGCCATCACCTACGGCATCGTCACCGAACACGGCGGCACGATTACGGCCGGGGCAGCCCCTGGCGGCGGTGCTGTCTTCCGCGTCGAACTGCCGGGATCGGTGGGTGGTGGTAAAGTGACACAGGGTCATCCCACTCATGATCGATGAAAGCTTCCTGACGACCGAAGAGGTACTCGAGTACCTCCAGGTCAACCTCCGGACGGTGTACCGGCTGATCAAGGCAGGAAAGATCCCCGCAATCCGGGTGGGACGGCAATGGCGGTTCCGCAAGCGCGACATCGACGCCTGGCTCGAAAGCCAGCGCCCGCGCGGCGGACGGCCGATGGCAACGTCAACGGCGGCGCCCCGATCCGCGGCGATGGCGGCCGGACGGCCCCGTGTCCTCGTGGTCGATGACGAAGCGTCGATTCGCGACCTGCTGGCGAAGACCCTGGCGCTGGCCGAATACGACGTGGATCTCGCGCCGGACGGCCGCTCTGCGCTCGATCGCTTGCGCATGATCCCCTACGATCTGCTGATTACTGACTTGAAGATGCCCGGCGTCGACGGTCTGTCGGTGATCCGGGAAGCACGCCGGCTCAAGACCGATCTGCCGGTCCTCATCATCACGGGCTTTTCCAACGAAGCCAGCGCGATTGAAGCGGTCAACCTCGGCGTATCCGGGTACTTGACCAAGCCCTTCCGTGTGCCGCGCGTCCTCGCCGCGGCGGCCAAGGCTCTGGGCGAATAACCTTTCCCAACTTCGCGGCATCCGCGCCTTCCGGCCGGCTGCCTATACGGGCTTGACAGCCTCGTATGGCTGGGCTAGTATAATTGACGTTAGTGTCATGT
>JBKPSE010000457.1:0-2776 GCA_046765855.1 Acidobacteriota bacterium
GATGGCGCCGCACAAGGTGCGGATCAACGCCGTCAATCCGGGCGTCGTCGTCACCAATCTGCACCGCCGCAGTGGAGTGGATGAAGAGAGCTACGCGAAGTTTCTCGAGCGGTCGAAGGAGACGCATCCGCTCGGGCGTCCAGGTGAGGCCGAGGAAATCGCGGAGTTGATCTGGTTTCTCGCGTCCGAGCGCGCGGGATGGATTACCGGCGAGACGATTTCAATTGACGGCGGGCGTCATCTGACCTGCGCACGTTGAGATCGGTCAGGCTCTCTTAATCCCTTCTACATAGATGGTGCCGTCGGTTTCGGCGAGCTGCCGAACGGCGGTGAAGCCTGCTTTCTGCAGCGCCGCCAGCGGCCCCTTGTAGGAGGGATCGCCCGCGGGTGTGCCGAGCAGCGCGCCGAAGCCGCCGCGCTTCGCGGTCTCGATCACGACGGCGCGGCCGCCGGGACGCAGCACGCGGAACACTTCCGCCGCGCACCGATCCCTGTCTTCGGCGGTGAGCTGCGGCAGCAATTGCGCGATGACCGCAACATCGAAGCTTTCCGGATCGTACGGCCACATCCCGTACGGCGCGCGCGTCGGCTCGATCAGCGCGCCTTGCCGTTCGATGGCTTCGGCCGCCTTCGCCAGTCTGGCTTCGTCATCGTCTACAAGACAGGCGCGCCCGGTCAGACCCGCTTTCGCCGCGACCTGTGCGGCCAGCCGCGCGTCGCGCGCGCCGGCAACGAGAACGCGCTGCCCGAGTTTGACGCCCGCCATGGTCACCGCCAGCGGTTCGCTGAGCGCAGATTTGCGGAAGAGCCCCATCTCTTCGTTATATAGTCGAAGATTGTGAAAAACGCGCAGAAAATCGAGAAAGCTGAAGGAAAACTCGGCATCATGCTGGTCGGGCTGGGCGCCGTCAGTACGACGACGATCGCCGGCGTGATCGCGATCCGCCGCGGGTTGGCCAAGCCAATCGGCTCGCTCACGCAGATGGGCACGATCCGCCTCGGCAAGCGCACCGACGCGAATTCGCCGCGCATCAAGGATTTCGTTCCGCTCGCGTCGCTCGACGACGTGGTGTTCGGGGGCTGGGATATTTTCGAGGACAACTGCTACGAGGCGGCGAAGACCGCCGGCGTACTCGACAACGATCTGCTCGAAGAGATCCGGCCCGAGCTCGAACGGATCAAGCCATGGCCGGCCGTCTTCGATCGCCGCTACGTGAAGCGGCTTGACGGACCGAACGTCAAGAAAGGGCAAAGCAAGAAGGATCTCGCCGAACAGGTGCGCGGCGATATTCAGCGGTTCAAGAAGGAGCACGGGCTCGCACGCATGGTCATGGTCTGGTGCGGCAGCACCGAAGTCTACATGACGGAATCGCACGTGCACGCGTCGATCGAGGCGTTCGAGAAGGGACTCGAGACGAGCGACGACACCATCCCCTCGAGCATGATCTACGCCTACGCCGCGATCAAAGAGGGAATTCCCTACGCCAACGCGGCGCCCAATCTGAGCGCCGACATCCCCGCGCTGATTCAGCTGGCGCAGCAGACCGGCTCGCCGATCTGCGGCAAGGACCTGAAGACGGGGCAGACTTTAATCAAGACGATCATCGCGCCCGGACTGAAGTCACGGTTGATCGGCGTCGAGGGGTGGTACTCGACCAACATTCTCGGCAACCGCGACGGCGAGGTGCTCGACGACCCCGAGTCGTTCAAGACCAAGGAAGAGAGCAAGAAGTCGGTGCTGGACTACATCTTCCAGCCCAATCTCTATCCCGATCTGTACGAGAAGCTGTGCCACGTCGTCCGGATCAATTACTATCCGCCGCGTGGCGACAACAAGGAAGGCTGGGACAACATCGACATCTTCGGCTGGCTCGGTTACAAGATGCAGCTGAAGATCAACTTCCTGTGCCGCGACAGCATCCTCGCCGCGCCGATCGTGCTCGACTCCGCGCTCTTTCTCGATCTCGCCAGGCGCGCGGGCATGAGCGGCATTCAGGAGTGGCTGTCGTTCTATTACAAGAGTCCGATGCACGCGGCTGGCCTCTACCCGGAGCACGATCTGTTCATCCAGTTGATGAAGCTGAAGAACACGCTGCGCTTCCTGCAGGGTGAAGAGCTCATCACCCATCTCGGACTGGAGTACTACGACTGATGCCTCAAGCACCCAAGCTGCAACCGGCGTTGTACGGCGGGCTCTTCATCGGCGTGCTGTCGGCGCTGCCGTTCGTCAACATCGCGAACTGTTGCTGCTTGTGGGTGATCGGCGGCGGCGCGCTCGCCACCTATCTCATGCAGCAGAACCATCCGTATCCGATTGGCGCTGCGGACGGGGCGCTTGTCGGTCTGCTCGCCGGCCTGATCGGCGGCATGCTCGGCGTGATCATCGCCGTCCCGATCGAGATGGCAATGGGTCCGATGCAGCAGCGGCTGCTTCAAACCTGGGTGCTGTCGAATCCTGACATTCCTCCGCAGACCAGGGAGATGTTCGAGAACATGGCGGCGCGCGGCGTGTCGCCGGTGATGATTGCGTTCCGGCTCATGTTCGCCGTCGTCGTCGGCGCGGTCTTCGGGATGCTCGGCGGCCTGCTTGGCGTCGCCCTGTTCAAGAAGGATGCGCCTCCGCCGCCCCCGGGCACCGTCGAAGTCCTCCCGCCGCAGCTCTAGTCAGCAGAGGTGGCTGGCACCCACGGTGCCAGCCACCCACGGTGCCAGCCACCCACGGTGCCAGCCACCCACGGTGCCAGCCACCCACGGTGCCAGCCACCCACGGTGGCCG
>JBKPSE010000458.1:0-3400 GCA_046765855.1 Acidobacteriota bacterium
GGTGATCGCTCTGACGGGACAAAGGCGCGCGGCCACGACGCATGCCGTTCGCCGCAGTTTCAAAGCCGCCGATGCGCCGCAGCTATCCCGCGACCGCGTGTTTCACTCTCCGATGGCGCTCGTCGAGGATCTGCGAACGACGGGCGCCAGCCAGCGGAAGAAGAGCGCCGGGTTTTCGCCGGACTTCCAGGTGTGCCTGCCGTATCGCGGCCTCTTCGTCTGGCACGTCGGCAGCGACGACGTCGTTGCGGACGCGAATCAGGCGTTGTTCGTTTCGGGCGGGGAACCGTTCCAGCTGACCGCGACGGCGGGCGCCGGCTACGGCGAGTTGATCGTCACTCCGCGCGTCGACACGCTCGCCGAGCTCGCCGGAACGAGCGAGAGCCGCCTTCGATTCCACTCACTGTTTCGGCGCCGATGCTGCCGGATGACTCCCCCGCTGCAGGCGCTGCAGGCGCGCGTGCTGCAGATGTCGAAAACGGACGCGCGCGAGGCACTGGCGGCGGAAGATCTCGTGTTGCGCCTGCTCCGATCGGCGCTGCAGACGAGCCAACCGCCATACCAGCCCACCGCCAGCACGCGAAAGTTGATCGCGCGGGCGAAAGAGTTCGTCGCGGCGCACCTTTCGGCGCCGCTCCATCTCTCCGACGTCGCGCGCGCCGCGGGCGCATCGCCCGCCTACCTGACTGACCTCTTCCGACGGGCGGAAGGCGTGCCGCTTCACCGCTATGTCATGCAGCTGCGGCTCGCGCAGGCGCTGGTGGATCTGCCGCACACGAACGAGCTGACGACGCTCGCACTCGATCTCGGGTTTTCGAGTCACAGCCATTTCAGCTCTGTGTTCCGCCGCGCGTTCGGGTGCACGCCCTCGCAGTTCCGCGACTCTACTCGACACGCACGGAAATCCGCATCGGACACCGTGCGTCCGTCCGTCGCGTAATCCGAAAAGACCGGCGTGGCGAGCGCTCCAGAGTTCCCTGACGAAACTCTCGAACAGCTTCTGGCGATCGAGCGGACGCTGTGGGAGAACAACGCGGACGTATACCGCGAAACCTAGGTTGGCACGGGAGCGAAATATTCTGACAGCGGTCGGCGCTCGCGCCGAAGCAGGATGGGGCGAGCAGGCGAAAAGGATCATGGCCGAAGCGCACCATTATCTGACCATCGCGGAACTGCAGAAGCGCATTCGAACCCGGGAAGTAACGCCTGTCGAAATCGTCGACTGCTGCCTCGCACGGATCGCCGCGTTGAACGACCGGCTGAACGCCGTGGCGCTCGTCCTCGGCGACCAGGCGCGTGAGCAGGCGCGGCAAGCCGACCGCGAGATCCGCGACGGCCGCTGGCGCGGGCCCCTTCACGGCATTCCTGTCGGCATCAAGGACTTCTACGACACGGCCGGCGTGGCAACCACTGCGGCGTTCGAAGGGTTCAGGAATCGCGTTCCGCGAGTCGACGCGGTTGGCGTCAGGCGATTGAAGAGTGTTGGCGCGGTGATCGTGGGCAAGATGAACATGCACACGCTCGGGATGGGGACGACGGGGCTGGAGAGCTGCTTTGGTCCCGTACGGAATCCATGGCATGAGGCGTTCATCCCCGGCGGCTCCTCGTCGGGCTCGGCTGCCGCTGTTGCTGCGGGTCTCTGCTACGCCACGCTGGATACCGACGCGATTGGCTCGTGCCGTTTGCCCGCTGCGTGCTGTGGCGTCATTGGATTCAAGGGAACCTACGGTCTCCTCAGCACGAAAGGAATCCTCGAGGGTGAAAAGGCTGACGACACGATTGTGTGGTACTCGCATCCTGCGATCACGACGCGGTCGGTGGAAGACACATCCATCCTGCTGCGCGCGCTGGCGGAGCCGCAGCATCACGATGACATCGATCGGTTCGAGCGGCAGTCACGTGATGCGCGCCGCTCGAGGATCGGCATCGCCGAAAACGCGAAGGCCGGCCCGGGAGCGGAGCCCGTGGTCGCCGCGGCGCTAGAGGTGTTGCGCACGCTGACGCTCGAAGTCGTCGACGCAACGGCGCCATTGGAGATACCACGCTTCGGTGACCTGCACGCGATAGAAGCCGATCGCCAGAGCGTTGCCGATCGAGCGTTCCGAGAGATCGACATTCTCGTGCTGCCGACGCTTACCGACGCGGTGCCGACAGTGAATCAGGCACGCGGAAACCCGCAGGCGCTCTCTCCGGCATTCACCATGTTCGCGAATTACTTCGGGCTGCCGGCGATCAGCGGACCGTGCGGGTTCGACGATCGCGGTCTCCCCGTTGGTCTTCAATTCGTCGGCAGGCCATGGGAAGACCAGGTGGTGCTCCGCGTCGCGCACGAGTTCGCGGCTGCCGGTGGCTTCGCATCGCAGCATCCAATACCCTAGAGGTGGAAGACGTAACGCTGTTAACGTGCGGAAGAGAAGGTGAAGACCGATGACACCAAAAAACACGATCTGCCTCTGGTTCAACAAAGACGCAGAGGAGGCGGCGCGCTTCTACGCCGCCACGTTTCCGAATAGTCAAGTGACCGCCGTGCACAAGGCGCCGGCCGACTACCCGAACGGCAAGGCGGGCGATGTCTTGACGGTGCTGTTCACCGTCTTCGGCATTCCCTGCCTCGGTCTCAACGGCGGCCCGACGTTCAAGCACACCGAGGCGTTCTCCTTCCAGATCGCCACCGACGATCAGGCGGAGACGGACCGCTACTGGAATGCGATCGTCGGTAATGGCGGCCAGGAAAGCGCCTGCGGCTGGTGCAAGGATCGCTGGGGCCTCTCTTGGCAGATCATCCCGCGCACGCTGACCGAGGCGCTGGCAGCCGGCGGCGCCGAAGCCAAGCGCGCCTTCGAGGCGATGATGCCGATGAAGAAGATCGACGTCGCGACCATTGAGGCCGCGCGACGCGGCTGACAGGTCCTCCTCATTATTCTGCGGCGGCGAACGGCACGGCAACGTCCGGGCGGGTGCGGCACCCGTATAATCGCCGCAGCCGATGAAGCCGACGATTTCCCACTACCGCCTCGAGGGAGAACTCGGCCGCGGCGGCATGGGCGTCGTCTACCGCGCGATCGACACGCGCCTCGGCCGGGCGGTCGCCATCAAAATGCTGCCGGCGGAGGCGACGGCGGATGCGGATCGCAACCGCCGCTTCATCCAGGAGGCGCGCGCCGCCTCCTCGCTCAACCACCCCCACATCGTCACCATCCATGACATTGGCGAGGAAGACGGCGCGACCTACATCGCGATGGAACTGCTCGACGGCACGCCGCTCGACGAGCTGCTCGCGCGCGGTCCGCTGAGCGTCATCCAGGCGCTGGAGTACGGCGCGCAGATCGCCGGCGCGCTGGGCGCGGCGCACGCCAGCGGCATCGTCCACCGCGACGTGAAGCCTGCCAACATCATGATC
>JBKPSE010000459.1:0-4206 GCA_046765855.1 Acidobacteriota bacterium
ATAAGAGACAGGGGGCGGCATTCGTCGACGGTTGGCGCGCTGAATCGGATCAGGGCCCGGGAAGGCCGGTGGTCTGTCCCGCGCCCAGTTCAGCGAGCCAGTAGCCAGACGAAGACGCCGCGCGCGTGACCTGCTCGCGACCCTCATCGTCCATTGCCGCGAGCGCAGCCTGGCGGCGTTGCTCGAAGACTTTCTCGAGGTGCGCGCCGTAGTTGGTTCCGTCCGCGCGCGTCGCGTATCGCCGCACCGATTCGGGACTGCCGATCTTCAGCGCGTCGCCGAGCTCTAAACCGAGCTCGCGGAAATACTCGCGGTCCTGGCCATCCGGCACGCCGAACACCAACGGCTCTCCCCAATCGATCGCGCTCTTGATCATGCCGCTCGGATACTTCATCAGAACGTCGAGGCCGCCGCGGTTGACGTACTCGAGCATCACGGCGCTGCCCCGCACCGATCCGCCAATCGTGCGGAGCGTTTCCTTCATCCCTGCCTCGGGCACGTACATGCTGAGACCCTCGGCGATGAAGTAGGTCTGGCGCGACGGATCGAATCCCGCGCGGCGCAGCGCGCCGTCCAGGCTGTCGCGCGTGAAATCGACGGGCGCGTAGATCACGTTTGCCGCCGACGATCCCAACGCCGCCTCGACGCGCCGCCGCTTTAATTCCTGCGTCGCAGGATGATCGATCTCATAGACGATGACGTCTTTGAGGATTTCGCGGAAGCGGTGCGCGCGCGTGTCGAATCCGGCGCCGAGAATCACCAGCTGCCTCGCACCCTGGTCGATCGCGCGGACCATCCACTCGTCGATGCAGCGCGTGCGCACCAGCATCAGCCAGGTGACGCCAAAGACCTCCGGATCGCCCATCGCATCCTGAAAATCGCGATTGAGAGCCTTGCCGATGGGATGGTCGGCAATGAGCGCCAATTCGTCGCCGCCAATGAGCCGATCGGCGAGCCAATCGGGATTGCGCACGCTCGCATCCGGCTCCCGCGACCCGAGCGCGCGTGCGGCGGCGGTGAGGATGGCGGTACGGGATGGCGGCCCGTCGGCTTGCATAGCAGCGATCAATGCTACGAGAAAGATGCGAAACCGGCGCGCTTCACGACGACGCCGAGGGTGACGACGCGTTGTCGACGGCTGGCGGCGGCGCGAGATCGGCGAGCGTCTCGAAGATGCTCAGTGTCGGATGGGCGCCCACGGCCTCGAACATCTGCACGCCGCGCGGCTTGCCCGCGCTGCGCATCGCCGCGAGCGCTTCCCCCGACTGCCAGGTGGTCTCGATGCGCCAGCGCGTGGGATCGTTTGCATCCCGCAGCAGCAGACTGCGCATCAGCCCCGCCGGAAACGGCCCGGCCGCGCTGATCGCGAATTCCGCGAGCAAATCCGCGGCACGCTCTGTGGCCACTGAACCCTCGAGCACCGTGACGACCTGACCCATACTGCAATCGCCTCCTCGATCACGCCTGCCAAACCCCGGCGTAATCCCGGACAACCCCCGGCTGGCTCTCGGGACTCCGCATGCGCCTGCCTCCTACTCTGGTCCTGCACCGAGCGAGTATGCCGGTCGCGTAATGCCCGGATGAACGGGCCAGACAGATGGAGAACATTATGGCAACTGTAGCGACTCAGCCACGCCGCGAGCGGCTCCCGCTCAACGGCGTCGACACACCCACCCTGTTTACCACGCTCGACGTGGTCAAGAGCCAGCCGGAGCTCGCCAGGTTCCAGTTCCGTGCCCGCAACCGCTGGCAGAGCGGCACCCTGAGCGAGACCACTTTCACGACCTTCGCCGGCGCCGGCGGCGAACAGGCCCACAAAACCAGCTTCAAGGTGAGCGCAGACCATCCCGCCGTGCTCGTCGGAGAAGATCGCGCACCGCTGCCCGTCGAGTACCTGCTGCACGCGCTGGCGACGTGCATCACCGGCGGTATCGCCAATATCGCCGCCGCGCGAGGGGTGACGCTGACCGAGGTCGAGTCGACCATCGAAGGCGACATCAACCTGCTCGGCATCTTCGGCATGTCGAAGGACGTCCGCAACGGCTACCAGGGCATCCGTGCCAGCTTCTCGATCAAGGGGGACGCGCCCCCCGAGAAACTGCAGGAGATCGTGGAGCAGTCGCGCGCCCGCTCCGCAGTGTTCGACGTGCTGACCAACGGCGTACCCGTGTCGATGTCGGTCAACGCCGGCTGAACCGCCATGCGCCGTACGGACGTCGTGATTGTCGGCGGCGGACAGGCAGGGCTTGCGATGAGCCGCTGCCTGTCCGACGCGCGCATCGACCATGTCGTGCTCGAGCGCGGCCGGGTGGCGGAGCGCTGGCGAAGCGAGCGGTGGGACTCGCTTCGCCTGCTCACGCCCAACTGGATGACCCGTCTCCCCGCCTTCAGTTACGACGGACCCGATCCCGACGGATTCATGACCGCCAACGAGCTGGTCGCCTTCTTCGACAGGTACGCGAGTTCGTTTCCCGTCCCCGTCGAAACGGAGACGTCGGTCGAGGTCATCGATCGTGATGCGTTCGACGAAAACTTCCTGGTGACGACGACGCGTGGAGTGTGGCACGCGCGCAACATCGTGCTGGCCACGGGATACTCCGATCGGCCGCTCGTGCCGTCAATGGCCAGCCGGCTTGACGGCGGCGTTCTCCAGGTCGTGCCGAGTGAATATCGCAATCCGGCGGCGCTGCCCGACGGAGGCGTCGTCGTCGTCGGCGCATCGGCGACCGGCATTCAGCTGGCCGACGAAATTCAGGCCAGCGGCCGGCAGGTCGTGCTGTCGACCGGGCAGCACCTGCGCGTGCCGCGGCGCTACCGCGGACGCGACATCATGTGGTGGCTCGATCGCGCGGGAATCCTGGACGAGACGGAGGAATCTGTCTATGACGTGGAGACTTCCCGGCAAGCGCCGTCGTTCCAACTCGTCGGCCGGCCGGATCACGCCACGCTGGATCTGCAACGCCTCCGTCGCGCCGGCGTCGTCGTCGTCGGGCGCCTGAGGGCCGTCGACGGACATCGGCTGCATTTCGATGACGACCTCGTGAAGACGACGGCTGCGGCTGACGTGAAGCTCGCCAGCCTGTTGTCGCGTCTCGATCGCGTCGCCAACAGCACGGAGCTCGGGGCACTCGTCGACGCACCGGAACCATTCGAACCTCTCTGGCAGGCGTTCGTGGACGCGCCGCTGGAGGTCGATCTGAAAGCGGCCGGCATCGGCACCGTACTGTGGGCAACCGGTTACCGCCGCTCGTATTCGTGGCTGAAGATGCCGCTGCTCGATGAACGCGGCGAGCTGCGCCATCACGCCGGGGTCACACCCCGCGCTGGCGTCTACGCGATCGGATTGCCGTTCCAGCGCACGCGCAAGTCGGCCTTTATCGATGGCGTCGGCGCCGACGCGCACGTGTTGACCGAACGGATAGCGACAAGACTCGAGCAGCAGGGCAACGGGCGATCCCGACCGCGCTGCAGCCAACCCACCCTCCCGAGGAGTTCCAGACATGATTCGACCCACGATTCCGCCGTCGCGGTTTGACGTCGTTGTCGTCGGCGCGCGGTGTGCGGGCGCGGCCACGGCCATGCTGCTCGCGCGGGCGGGCCACCGAGTACTGGTAGTCGATCGCGGCCGCTACGGCACTGACACACTCTCGACGCATGCGTTGATGCGCGGAGCCGTCGTCCAGTTGCATCGATGGAACGTCCTTCCGGCCGTCATCGGCGTCGACACCACACCCGTGCGGCAGGCAACGTTTTTCTACGGAGATGAATCGGTTTCGGTGCCGATTGCGCCGCGCGATGGAATCGAGGCGCTCTACGCACCGCGGCGCTACGTCCTGGATCGACTGCTCGTCGATGCCGCCGCCGCTGCCGGCGCCGATATCGTCTACGGAGTCCGAATCAAGGACCTGCAGCGCTCCGAGAGCGGACGGGTTACAGGCGTCGTCGTCGAAGACGAGTCCGGCCAGCTGCATCGGGTTACCGCGCGCGTCATCGTTGGTGCTGATGGAATGCGCTCTACGGTCGCGAGCCTGGTCGGTGCGCGGACGTATCGCAGTGGCAACCATGCGAGCGCCACCATCTATGGACACTGGAGCGGTCTCGATGTCGACGGCTATGGCTGGTACTTCATTCCCGGCGTCAGCGCAGCCGCGATTCCAACCAACGCAGGGCAGGTGTGCGTGTCGATATCCGTGCCGTCCCCTGAAT